>QHSQ01000474.1 GCA_003221615.1 Candidatus Rokuibacteriota bacterium
CGGGAAGTCGACGAACTCGGGATGCTCCCGCAGGCTGCCGCGCGAGCGCTCCACCAGCTCCGATGTGAGAGCGACAACGTTCTGCAGTGGATTTCTGAGCTCGTGGGCAAGCCCTGACGTCAAGCGGCCCATCGCCACGAGCTTCTCGTGCCGGAGCACCTGGACGTTCGAGACCTGCAGCTCGTCGTACGCCCGGGCGTTGGCGATTCCCAGAGCCGCTTGATCCGCCAGGGCCTGCACCAGTTCGACGTCCGTGTCGGTGAAGGCGCGCCCGGTGTCCCCGCTTACTCCGAGAAGGCCGAGGAGCATCTCGCGGATCCGAATGGGTGCGACCAGCACCGCGCGCGCCTCGCTGCGCTCACTTGGATTCACTCCGGCCGGCAAGACCAGGCGCGGGTCGTTGGCGAGATCCGGCGTCCAGGACGCCTGTCGGCTCAGGGCGACCTGGTCGAGTAGCCGCTCAAGACGGGGGTCTTTGGGCTGGCGGAGGATCCCCGGGCGGCGCGCCTCAGCGAACATGATCTCGCCGTGCGCGTTCCAGATCGACGCGCTGGTCCCACGCACCAGCACCAGCACACTGCGCGCGAGCTGCTCACACACAGCCGATACGCTGAGGCTCTGAGCGAGTGACCCCGCGAGCCGTGAGAGCTCGGAAGCGCCTTGCTCCCGGCGCGCATGTTCCGCGACCCGCTGTGCGCGGGCCAGCAGAGGAGCCGCCACTCGGGCGAGCTGCTCTGCCGCTCGAACGTCCTCGCTCGAGTAGTCTACGAGGGGCGTGGTCTTCAATCGCCCGACCGTCACCGCGCCGATGACGTCACGGCCCATGAGCAACGGAAACGACATCGTCGTGAGGGTGGGCAGTTTCGCGACGGCCTCGGCCATGATCGGCGGCACCTCTATGCAGCCCGATCCGTAGTCGGCTGCGACGAACGGCTTGCGTAGAGCGACCGCCCGGCCCGCACACCCACATCCTGGCGGCAGGACCTGGCCCCGACGTACGGCGGGAACGACCTCCCCGGGAATCACCTCTCCGTCCTGGCCCAGCGAGTGGAGGGCGCCGGATGCGGCGTCGAGCCGGAACACGATGCCGATGCCGCTGCGGAGCACGGCGCGCGCATCCGCGGCGATCTGCCGGGCGACGTGGTCGAGTCGGCGATCGGCGGCCTCGCCACTTGCCACCAGCTCAGCCCACATCTGGTCCCATCGCTGCGTCACTTCCGAAATACGTTGAGCATCTCGCACGGGCCGCGCCACGCGCTCTCCGACTCGCCGGGCGATTTGCAGCGTCTTGTCGGTCCAGGCCACCCTGCGGCGCGCGGCCGCATAGGCGATACCCTCGGTGCGCGCCTCGCCTCGAAGCCCCATGGAACGGAGAGGAACCACCATCACCTGCTTCGCGCCTTCCTTGGTCAGAAGGGCTGTCTCCTCGATGCTGAGGCAGTCGGCCGCATTGCGGGTGAGTTCCCCCCGCCACGGTTCGCCCGCTAGCAGAAGAGCCCCGCCGATGCCTACGGCCGGCTCGATCCTTAGTCCGATCCCTGCCGCCGATCGAGCACCCTCACTGCTGCGTATCACTGCCGTCTTGTCGCGCGATTCGCGGACGGCCAGCCAAACCACGTCTACACCGGGGAGACGCAGAAACGACCGCGCTGCTATCCGAAAGGCGGAGGGCGGAGCTGGCAGGTGGGGACGCTGCGACTCCAGCTTCCTTATGTTGTCGACGATCGTGGCGGTTGCCATGTGGATCCTCGCCGCCCGCGAGCCCTGAGAGTCTCGTCCCCTCGAGAGGGTCCGTTACATCCTGGTCAAGCGGCGGCTCAGGCCTACGCCCTGACTAGATCATCGCTGCGTAAAGAATACACTGCCCCGTTAGACCATTCCCCGCGCGCTTGTCCGTCCGAACTCGCCTACTGGTTCGAGCTCCGGGTCTGCGTCATCGGGACCTTTGCCGTTTCGATTCGCCGCACCAGCCGAATCAGTCCGTCCTAGTGGCAACTCGAATGCCACATTGGGACCTCTGCACGCTGACGCGCTGCGGGTTTCTCGATAAGCGTGCGTCATACAAGGCCGACATGCCGATCTGCAGCAGGCTAAACCCCACCTCTAGGCGCAGCGGATCGCACCGTCGAGCGATGCAGAATGCCGCGGGGCCGCTGCAGGATGCAGCGGTAGATGGGCACCACTCACCTGCTGCGGGAATCGCTCGAGGTCGGTCCCATGTCGGGGATCGCGTTCTTCGAACACTCCATGCGCTTGACGCACTCACGCGTGCTACCTATGTTCGATTCGTAACGATGTTTGAGCGGTCTGCAAACGACCAGCTTAGATTCGGGGAGCGGGGTCGATGCTCTCATACGAGATAGTCGGGCCACCGGCCGATTCGCCACATGCGAGCGCGGTGACCCTGCTCTGCCTCCATGGCAACAGCAGCCACCGAGGCGTTTGGCGGCTCGTAGCACGAGAGCTAGGTGAATTCCGCTGCGTGCTCCTTGATTTCCGCGGCCATGGCGATAGCGAACACGTCACACCGCCCACATACAATCCCGAGCACCACGCCGAGGATTTGGCACAGTTCATCGCGAG
>QHSQ01000330.1 GCA_003221615.1 Candidatus Rokuibacteriota bacterium
CGGGGGATAATCGGCAGATATGATAAGATCAAGCTCGTCCCCTTCGGCGAGTACGTGCCGCTAGCGGGACTGATCGGATTCGTCCGGAGCTGGGCCGAGTTCATCGCCGAGCTCGAGCCGGGCTCCAGCGCGAGCGTCTTCCCGGGCCCGCCAGCCCCGTTCGGAGTCGTCATCTGTTACGAGGGAATCTTCCCTGAGCTCGTCCGCGAGTTCGTGAAAGGTGGCGCGCGCTTGATCGTGAACATGACCAACGACGCATGGTTTGGCCGTACGAGCGGCCCGTGGCAACATCTCGCCATGTATCCGTTCCGCGCCATCGAGCACCGCGTCGCCGTGGTCCGCGCGGCGAACACCGGGGTCTCCGCGTTCATCGCGCCCACCGGCAAGATCGTTCGCCGTGTCCCGCTGTACGAGCGAACCACGGCGGCTGAACGGGTGCCGCTGCGAACCGGGCTCACGCTCTACTCCCGCTTCGGCGACTGGCTCGCATACCTGGCGATCGTCGTCTCGGGCGCCTCGCTCGCGGCCCGAGCGTGGAAGCGAGCCGCCTGATGCTCGGCGACCTCAAGCGCGACGTGAACGTGCTGACGAGTCGGGTGGCCGAGCTCCGAGGGCATCTTTGACGTCCCGGCCAAGGAGCAACGCCTCGCGGCCCTCGACACCGACATGGCCAAGCCGGCCTTCTGGGAGGACAACCGCCGAGCCCAGGAGGTCATCCGCGAGCGAACCGAGCTCTCGCGCGTCGTCGCGCGCCTGAAAGAGCTCGGCGGGAAGGCCGACGACCTCGCGGTGCTCCTCGAGCTCGCCGAGGAGGCCACTGACGGAAGCCTCGACGCGGAGATCGCCGACGGCATCGCGGTCCTCGCCAAGGACCTCGACGAGTTCGAGCTGAAGATCATGCTCTCGGGGCCCCACGACACCAAGGCGGCGATCGTATCGATCCATCCCGGCGCGGGCGGCACCGAGTCACAGGACTGGGCCCAGATGCTCCTGCGCATGTACCTCCGCTGGTGTGAGCGGGCAGGCCTGAAGGCCGAGGTGGTCGATCTGCTGCCCGGCGACGAGGCGGGAATCAAATCGGCCACGGTCGAAGTGTCCGGCGAGTACGCGTTCGGCTACCTGCGCGGCGAGACCGGCGTGCATCGACTGGTGCGGATCTCCCCCTTCGACGCCTCGCGCCGTCGACAGACCAGCTTCGCCTCGGTCGCGGTCGTGCCCGAAGTCGATGACGTCGAGGTCAACGTGCGGGAGGACGAGCTCCGTGTCGACGTGTTCCGTGCCTCGGGCCCGGGCGGGCAGGGGGTGAACACCGCCGACTCGGCCGTGCGCATCACGCACCTGCCGACGGGCATCGTCGTCTCGTGCCAGAACGAGCGCTCGCAGCTCCGGAACCGCGACACCGCGATGCGCATCCTCAAGGCACGGCTCTACGAGATCGCCGAGAAAAAGCAGCGCGAGGAATTGGCCGAGCTGACTGGCCACAAGAAGGAGATCGCGTTCGGCAGTCAGATCCGATCGTACACCTTCCATCCCTACCAGCTGATCAAGGATCATCGCACCGGGCTCGAGGTCGGTAACGTGGAGGGTGTCATGGACGGCGACCTCGATCCTTTCATCAAGGCGTATCTGCTCTGGGCGCGGGGCCGAGAAGCATGAGCGACGATCGCGCGGGCCGTGGGCGAGGCGAATCCGTGACGAATCCAGACGACAACGAGCTGATCCGGCTCCGGCGCGAGAAGCTCGATACGCTGCGCAGCCGTGGGACCGATCCGTTCGGCGGCCGCTATCCGGTCACCCAGTGGGCTCACGGCCTCGCCGAGCGCCTCGGCAACGCGAACGACGAGGAGCTGAAGAGCTTCGGACCGGTGAGCCTGGCCGGCCGCATCGTGGCGATACGCCATCACGGCAAGACGTGCTTCGCCCACCTCATGGACCAGACCGGGCGGATCCAGCTCTATGCGCGCGCCGACGGGCTGGGCGACGAGTACGCCCGCTTCGTCGAGCTCGACATGGGCGACTTCGTGGGCGTGACGGGCGAGATGTTCCGGACGCGGACCGGCGAGCTGACCGTCGCGGTGAAGACGTTCGCGTTCCTGGCCAAGTCGCTCCGGCCCTTGCCCGAGAAGTGGCACGGGCTGAAGGACGTGGAGACGCGCTACCGGCAGCGTTACGTGGATCTGATCGTCAACGCCGAGGCGCGCGAGATCTTCATGATGCGGGCGCGGCTCGTACGCGGGATCCGCGCGTTCCTCGACGCGCGCGGCTTTCTCGAGGTCGAGACGCCGATGATGCAGCCGATCCCGGGCGGCGCGATCGCCCGGCCGTTCAAGACGCATCACAACGCGCTCGACCTGGATCTCTATCTGCGCATCGCGCCCGAGCTCTACCTCAAGCGTCTGCTGGTGGGCGGCTTCGAGCGCGTCTACGAGATCAACCGGAACTTCCGGAACGAGGGGGTGTCGACGATGCACAACCCCGAGTTCACGACGCTCGAGTTCTACCAGGCGTACGCCGACTACACCGATCTGATGGAGCTCACGGAGGCGCTCTTCGTCGAGCTCGCCCACGCGCTGCGCGGTTCCTTGTCCCTCGCCTGGGGCGAGCATGCGCTCGACCTCAAGCCTCCGTGGCGGCGCCTGCCGTTCTTCGAGGGAATTTCGCAGGCTCTCGGGCTTGTCGTGACGCCCACGACGGACGTCGAGAGCGTGGCGCGGGCGGCGGCGGCGCGCGGGATCGTCCACGACGGGGGGCCGGCGTCGAAGGTCTGGAAGGACGTGTTCGAGACGCTGGTCGAGCCGACGCTCGTTCAGCCGACGTTCGTCGTCGACTTTCCGACCGAGCTCTCGCCGCTCGCCAAGCGCAAGCGCGACAACCCGCAGCTCGTCGATCGATTCGAGCTGTTCGTCGCGCGCCACGAGATGGCCAACGCCTACAGCGAGCTGAACGACCCGATCGACCAGCTCGCGCGCTTCCGGGAGCAGGCGGCCCTGCAGGCCCGGGGCGACGACGAGGCCCACTGGCTCGACGAGGACTACGTCCGCGCGCTGGAGTACGGCATGCCGCCGGCCGCGGGCGAGGGGATCGGGATCGATCGGCTGCTCATGATGTTCGCGAACCAGCCGTCGATCCGCGAGACGATTCTGTTCCCGCTGCTGCGACCCGAAGGCGGTCGATGAAGGCCGGACTGCCGTTCGAGCTCCTCCTCGGCTTTCGCTATCTCCGATCGCGCGGGCAGCGGACGAATCTCTCGCTCTTCGTCTGGATCGGCCTGGGCGGGGTCTTCCTCGGCGTGGCCGCGCTCATCGTGGTGCTCGCCGTGATGACCGGTTTCCAGGACGGGATCCGGGACCGGATCATCGCCGGCAGCCCGCACCTTCTGATTTTCCAGGGTGGCTCGCAGGGGCTCGACGACGCTGACAAGGTCGCCAGCCGCGTGAAGGCCATCCGCGGGGTCTACTCGGCCACGCCCTTCGTCCACCAGCAGGCGCTCTTCACGACGCCGAACGGCGGAGCGCGCGGCGGCCTGATCCGAGGCGTGGACCTGGCGACGCCGGCGGTCCGCGAGGACGTCCGGTCGCAAATCCGTCAGGGCTCGGTCGATCCGCTCGCCGACGGCGAGCCCGCGATCCTGCTCGGGCGCGAGCTGGCGCGGAGCCTGGGCGTGTTCACCGGAGACTCGGTCACGGTGATCTCACCGGAGGGCGCCGTGACGGCCGTGGGCATGGTCCCCAAGATGCGGCGCTACACCGTCGCCGGCACGATCGAGATCGGGATGCACGAGTACGACTCCTCGATCGCCTATTTGAGTCTGCCCCTCGCGAAGGAGTTCGCCGGGCTCGCCGGGGTCACTGGAATCGAGGTCAAGCTGAACGACCCCTTCGACGCCAAGAACGTGAGCCGCATCGTTTCCGCTCAGCTCGGCCTCCGCTACTGGGTGCGCGACTGGATGGAGATGAACCGGAGTCTGTTCGCGGCGCTCCAGCTCGAGAAGCTCGCGCTCTTCGTCGTCGTCACGATCATCGTGCTGGTGGCCGCGTTCGCGATCATCGGCCATCTCGTCTTGCTCGTCGCCGAGAAGCGCAAGGAGATCGGGATCCTCAAGGCGGTCGGCGCCTCCGCGCGTTCGATCACCCTGGTGTTCTTCGCCGTCGGCATGACCATCGGCGTCGCGGGCACCGCCGCCGGCGCGGCGGCCGGCCTCATCCTGATCTGGGCCCAGAACACCTACAAGGTGATCCGGCTGGCCGGCGACGTCTACCAGATCGATCACCTGCCGATGAAGCTCACGCTGAGCGACGGGCTCATGATCATCGGCGCCACGCTCATCCTGTCGTTCCTGGCGACCATCATCCCGGCCAAGCGGGCGGGCTCGCTGGCCCCGGTCGACGTGCTCCGGTATGAGTGACGACGGCGCCCCCGCGCTGCTCGTAGGCGAGGAGCTCGAGAAGGAATATCGGTCAGGCCCCGAGGTCGTGCGTGTGCTTCGAGGGGCCAGCGTGAGGATCGGTCCCGGCGAGTTCGTCGCCCTCATCGGAGCTTCGGGTGTCGGGAAGTCGACCTTGCTCCACCTGCTCGGCGGGCTCGATCGGCCCACGGGCGGGCGCGTCCTGTTCCAGGGAGACGATCTCGCGGCGTGGGGCGAGGCGGGGCTCGCGCGGTATCGCCGACGCGATGTCGGGTTCGTGTTCCAGTTCTACAACCTCCTGGGCGACATGAGCGCGCTCGAGAACGCGATGATCCCCGCGCTGATCGAGCGTAAGCCTGCTCGCGAGGTCAGAGAGCTCGCGGCCGCCGCTCTGGCCGAGGTCGGGCTCGGCGACCGGCTGAATCATCTTCCCGGCGAGCTCTCGGGCGGCGAGCAGCAGCGGGTCGCGATCGCGCGGGCGCTGATCAACAGCCCGAAAGTGATCCTCGCCGACGAGCCGACGGGCAACCTGGACCCCAAGACGAGCGAGGTCATCTACGATCTCTTCCTCCGCCTGCAGGCCGAGCGTGGGGTAGCCTTCCTCGTGGCGACCCATAACCCCGATCTGGCGCAGAAGGCCGAACGGGGCTACCGCCTCGTCGAGGGCCGGGCGCGCGAGATTCGAGGGGAATCGGCGTAGATCGGACAACGGTTTCGCGCAGTTAGTCGTCCGTGGGGAAAAAACGCTAGCGGGCTTGAAAACCGTGGGCTATACTGAATTCGCAGTCTGGTAACTAGCCGTCAGCGCAAGTAAATTCGCATGTCCGCGACCTGCGGGAGGGGTGGGGCACACCAGTGTTTGAACGGTTCACCGAACGAGCGCGACGGGTCATTATCTTAGCGCGTGAGGAAGCCGGTCGTTTCCGCCACGATTTCGTCGGAACGGAGCACGTCCTTCTCGGGCTGATCCGCGACGGCGAGGGAATCGCGACCGCGGTTCTGCAGCGTCTCGGGCTTCGCCTCGAGACCGTGAAGGCGGAGGTCGAGCGCGCGCTCGCGGGATTCCCCAAGACGCTCACATTCGGGGAAGTGCCGTTCACGCCCCAGGCCAAACGGGTCCTCGAGCTCTCCATCGAGGAAGCGCGTCAACTCGGCCACAACTACATCGGCACCGAGCATCTGCTGCTCGGGCTCATGAAGGAAGGGCAGTCGATCGCCGCGAAGATCCTGGAGTCGCTCGGCGCCCGGCTCGACGAGGTCCGACAGGAGACTCTCGCGCTCCTGGGCGACCAGTACTATCCTCGGCCCAAGAAGCGCTCGCAGACACCGGTCCTCGACGAGTTCGCCCGCGACCTGACCCAGCTGGCTCGCGAGAGCAAGCTCGATCCTGTCATCGGCCGCGAGCAGGAAATCGAGCGCGTCATCCAGATCCTCGCCCGCCGGACGAAGAACAATCCGGTGTTGATCGGCGAGCCCGGCGTGGGTAAGACCGCGATCGTCGAAGGGCTCGCGCAGAAGATCGTCAGCCACGACGTGCCCGACGTCCTCGTGAACAAGCGGTTGCTCCAGCTCGACCTAGGCGCGCTCGTCGCCGGTACCAAGTACCGCGGCCAGTTCGAGGAGCGGCTCAAGGCGGTGATGAAGGAGATCCGCCAGTCGGAGAACGTCGTGCTGTTCCTCGACGAGCTCCACACGCTCATCGGCGCCGGCGCGGCCGAAGGCGCGATCGACGCCTCGAACATGCTCAAGCCGGCCCTCTCGCGCGGCGAGATCCAGACGATCGGCGCGACCACCCTCGACGAGTACCGCAAGTACATCGAGAAGGACGGCGCCCTCGAGCGGCGCTTCCAGCCGGTCATCGTCAAGGCGCCCTCGGTGCCGCAGGCGATCGAGATCATCCGGGGGCTCCGGCACAAGTACGAGGCCCACCACCGGGTGAAGATCACCGAGCGCGCGATCTCCGCGGCGGTGCAGCTGGCCGATCGCTACATCACCGACCGCCAGCTGCCCGACAAGGCGATCGACGTGATCGACGAGGCCTCGTCACGGACGCGCCTCATGGCGCTGACCCCGCCGCCCGAGCTCAAGGAGATCGAGAAGGAGCTCGAGCGCGTGATCCGCGAGAAGGATATGTACCTCGAGGCGCAGGAGTTCGAAAAGGCTGCCTCGCTCCGCGAGAAGGAGAAGGTCCTTCGCCACCGCGACGAGGAGCTCAAGCGCGAGTGGGAGAAGAACAAGGGTAAGGGGACGCAGTCGGTCGACGAAGAAGACATCGAGTTCATCGTCTCCCGCTGGACGGGCATCCCGCTCGCCAAGCTCGAGGAGAAAGAGTCCGAGAAGCTCGCGCGGATGGAGGAAGCCCTCCACGGGCGGATCATCGGCCAAAACGATGCGGTCGCGGCGGTCGCGCGCGCGATCCGCCGGTCCCGCGCCGGTCTCAAAGACGCCAAGCGCCCCGTCGGCTCGTTCGTGTTCCTCGGCCCGACGGGCGTCGGTAAGACCGAGCTGGCCCGGGCACTCGCCGAGTACCTGTTCGGCGACGAGAACGCCCTGATCCGCGTGGACATGTCCGAGTACATGGAGAAGTTCTCGGTCTCGCGCCTGCTCGGCGCACCGCCCGGTTACGTCGGGTACGAAGAGGGCGGATTCCTCACCGAGAAGGTCCGACGCCGCCCGTACTCCGTCGTGCTGTTCGACGAGATCGAGAAGGCGCACCCGGACGTGTTCAACATGATGCTGCAGGTCCTCGACGACGGTCGGCTCACCGACTCGCTCGGCCACGTCGTCGACTTCAAGAACACGATCCTGATCATGACGTCGAACCTCGGGACGAGCCTCATCGGCAAGCGCGTGTCCCCCGGATTCCTCCAGGAGACCGACGAGTCGAGCTACGAGAAGATGAAGGAGCGCGTTCTCGAGGAGATGAAGCGGGCGTTCCGGCCGGAGTTCCTGAACCGGATCGACGACATCATCGTGTTCCACGCCCTGTCGCTCGACCACATCAAGGAGATCATCCGGTTGATGATCGGGCGGATCAACAAGCAGCTCACCGAGAAGGGCATCGAGCTCGTGCTCACGCCGGCGGCCGAAGCGGCGCTGGTGGAGAAGGGATACGACCAGACGTACGGCGCGCGGCAACTGCGGCGGACGATCCAGAAGCACATCGAGGATCCCCTGGCCGAGGCGATCGTTCGGGGCCAGGTCGCGGAGAGCGCCCGCATCGAGGTAGACATCGAAGGGGCGAACTTCACGTTCCGCGAAGCCCAGGCCGCCGACGCGCCGCTCGAGCTTGCTGAGCACTAGGGCGCCGTCCCCACACGCCTGAGAGCCTGGTGACGACAGCCGGGCGGGTGTGTCTCGCGGTCGTCATTGTGCTCACGGCAGGCCTCCTCATCGCCTCGACGGCGCGGGCGCAGCAATCGCAGCCGCCGCCCATCCTCATCCGGGACATCCACGTCGAGGGCAATCGCCGCGTCCAGGACGCCGTGATCCTCGGCCGCGTCAAGAGTACCGTCGGTTCGACGTTCAACCCTTCACTCCTTGCCGAGGACATCCGCTCCATCTTCAGCCTCGGGTTCTTCGATGACGTCCAGCTCCGGGTCGAGGACTTCGAGGGCGGCGTCAAGGTCGTCTTCGCGGTCTCGGAGCGGCCCTTCGTGCGTGACGTCGACTTCGTCGGCAACAAGAAGGAAGACCGGGACTCGCTCCAGGAGAAGATCGACCTGAAGCTCGGGAGCGTCTACAACCCGGTCGACGTGCAGCGCGCCGTGGAGAAGCTGCGCGACTTCTACGAAGACGAGGGCTACTTCGAGGTCCAGATCACCCCGACCGTCGAGAAGTTCGCCGACTCGGATGTGAAGCTGATCTTCAACATCGTCGAGGGGCGTCAGATGACGATCGAGTCGATCGTCTTCCGCGGCAACAAGGGGCTCAGGCCCGACCAGCTCAAGGACGCGATGGAGACGAAGGAGCGGCAGTACTTCATCTTGCGCGGCAAGGTCCAGCGCCAGCGCCTCGAGGTCGACATCGACCGCATCATCCAGGTCTACAACGACAACGGCTTCATCCAGGCCCGCGTCGAGTCGCACGACGTCAGCGTCGATCGCGAGAAAGCCCGGGTGACGATCACGATCGTCGTCGTCGAGGGCCCTCAGTTCCGGGTCGGCGAAGTGAAGGTGACCGGCGTCACCCTGCTGCCGGAGCGCGAGGTCGATCGGCAGATCAAGCTGAGGACCGGCGACGTGTTCTCGGTGGGCCGTGTCCGAGAAACCTCCACCGCGATTCTGAACCTCTACAGCACGATCGGCCGCGCCTCGGCCGACGTGAACCCCAAGCGCGAACAGCTGCCGACGGTCAATCAGATCAACCTGACCTTCGAGATTACCGAGGGGCCCGAAGTCTACGTGGAGCGCATCAACATCAGCGGCAACGTCAGGAGCGAGGACAAGATCCTGCGTCGGGAGCTACCGCTGCACGAGGGCGATCTCTACACGCTCCAGAACAAGGAAAAGGCCCGGCAGCGGCTGGTGAACCTGGGCTACTTCGAGACCGTCAACATCACCACGCAGCCTGGCTCGGACAAGACGCGGATCATCGTGAGCATCGAGGTGGTCGAGCGGGCCACCGGCATCTTCAGCATCGGCGGCGGCTACTCGTCGGTCGACTCCCTGGTCGGCACGATCGACCTCGCCCAGCGCAACTTCCTGGGCCGCGGCTGGGAGGTCGCGATCAGGATCCGCGCCGGCGCCACCACCCAGCAGGGGACGATCAGCTTCACCGATCCGTGGTTGTTCGACCGGCCCCTCTCGGCCGGATTCGACGTCTACAAGAGCATTCGCAACTACCAGGACTACACCTACGACACGACGGGCTTGAATCTCCGGATGAGCCATCCGTTCGCCGAGTACTGGCGCTGGCATACCGGATACCGACTCTCGAGGGACGTCATCAGCCATCTCAGCGACACCGCAACGCCCGACCTGGTCGAGCAGAAGGGCGCCACGATCACCTCCTCGGTCGGCGCCTCCCTGACCCGCGACAGCCGGGACGTGATCGCGGCTCCGACCAAGGGGGCGCAGACCACCCTCTCCTTCGACTTCGCCGGCCTCGGGGGGGACTCCCAGTTCTACAAGGCGAGCTTCCTCCAGACCTATTTCAAGCCGATCTGGTTCGGCCACATCCTGGGGATGCGGGGCGAGGCCGGCTACGAGGCCGGCTGGGGCGGCAAGGAGGTCCCCCTGTTCGAGCGCTTCTACCTGGGCGGCCCGAACACGATCCGCGCCTTCAAATTCCGGAGCATTTCGCCGGTCGACGCGGCTGGATTCAAGCAGGGCGGGACGAGCGAGATCCTCGGCACCGTCGAGTACGTGATCCCGCTGCCGTTCGGCCTGCGGGTCGCGGCGTTCTTCGACATCGGCAACGTCTACGGCTTCGACACCAAGTTCGATCCCACGGATCTGCGTTATGGGCCGGGTGGGGGTATACGATGGCAGTCGCCGTTTGGCCCCATCCGGGTGGATTATGGTTTGAATATCGATCGGCGGGCGGGCGAGGGGCCCGGGGCGTTCCACTTTTCTGTCGGCTCGCCGTTCTAGGAGGGATCGGATGAGGCACTGGCGTGGCGTACTCACTCTGGTTGTCGGGCTTCTCGTCGTTGTCGCGAGCCCTGTCGGGGCCCAGCAACCCGCGTCGCCGGGGCCTGCTGCCCCTACGTCGTCGAT
>QHSQ01000121.1 GCA_003221615.1 Candidatus Rokuibacteriota bacterium
TCACGATGTAGCGGACGTCGAAGATGAACGTCTTGGTATTGCCGCCCTGCATCTGCGTTCCGTTGACCCAGAGCTTCAGCTCGAGCACGTGCGGGTCTGGGATCTCGGCGCGATCGACGATGTACGGGCCGACCGGCGCGAAGGTCTCCGGGATTTTACCGGCCATCCACTGGCTGCCGATGAACTGGAAGTCGCGTGCACTCACGTCGTTGATGATCGTGTAGCCCCAGACGTAGTCGAGCGCACGGTCTCGGCTGACGAAGCGCGCGGTCTTTCCGATCACGACGCCGAGCTCGACTTCCCAGTCGAGCTGATTCGAGCCGCGCGGCCTCAGGATCGGCTCGTTCGGATCGAGGATCGCGTTCGACCACTTCGCGAAGATCGGCGGCTCCTTCGGGATCGGCTGATTGGCCTCCTCGGCGTGGTCGCGGTAGTTGAGCCCGATGCAGATGAACTTGCCGGGATCCGTGATCGGCGCGTGCAGCCTCGCCGACGAGGCCGGGACCGTGACCCATTCCTTGATGCCGGCGACCGCCTCTTCGGCCAGCGAGCCGCCTTCGAGGAACGCGCGCGTGCTATTCGGGACGATCGCCGCAGCGAGCTCCGCAGCGCGACTCACGCCGCGCTGCGTCAGAGACGCTGCGAGACTCGCCGGGAGATCCGCGATGCGGTCGCCCTGGAGGACGCCGAGGCGCGGGGTCTGGCCGCTGGTGGAGAAGCGCACGAGCTTCATGAGTGACGGGCCTCCTGGGAGAGAATGTGCCGCCGATCATAGCGTTTGTCGAGTTTACGCGCCGAGGAGCCGGTTTGCTATGATCGAGGTCTGGGTAATTATTGTAGTGGCGGCCCCCTGGGGGCGGACAATGACTCCCTGAGGCCTGTTAGGGAGGAGGTCCCTTGATGAAGACCGGAATCCGGATCCTCGCCGTCATAGTGGCGCTCGCGATGCTCGCCACCGGTCCGCTCGCCCCGCTTGCAGCAGCCCAGCAACCCGCTGCGCCGCCCATGCCGCCGATGCCGCCCACGCAGCAACCCGTGGCGCCGCCGCAAGACATCCCGGAGCAGGAGTCGCACCCGGGGGAGTCCGCCGCGTACAACGTCGGCGCCGGCATCGCCAACGTCTTCTACATTCCGGGCAAGGGGCTTCTGTGCGGCCTCGGTGGCGCGGTGGGCATCTTCATCATGATCGTGAGCGTCGGCTCCGCGCCCAAGCCCGCCGCGTACTTCGCGCGCGAGGGCTGCGGTGGCAAGTGGATCCTGACCGGCGACGACCTCCGGCCCGACGCGGACGTCAGGGCGTTCGACTGGGAACGGGACTCCAAGTACTAAGCCCGTCTCGCATCGTCCGCTAGTCGTCCTCCTGTTCGTCGCGCTGCTCGCGGCCTTCGCCGCAGGCATCTGGGGGACGGTCATCCGTCCCGCGGCGTACGAAGTGCGCGGGACGATCGTGGCGCGCCCGGCTTCCGACATGATTCTCGTTCGCCACGAGCCCGTCTCGGCGCTCGGTATGAGCGCCATGGAGCTGATGGCGGTGTCCGCGAGCCCGGCGCTCCTCGATCCGATCGGCCCGAAACCGGGAGACCGGGTGAGGCTCGCCGTACGGCAGCAGAACGATCAGCTCGTCCTGATCCGCATCGAGAAACTCCCCTGAGTCAGCGCCCGCGCGAAAGGCTCCGCACGTAGCGCACGACCTCCCCGATCTCGTCATCGCTGATGGTCGAGCCGAACGCCGGCATTCCCGGCCTCCCGATCGGCGCCCCGCCGTGCTTGATCAGGTCGAGGAGATAGTTGTCAGAGCGCCGATCCATCACCGCGGCGTCGGCGAGGTTGCCGGGGCGGACCAGGAAGAGCGCCGCGCGCCAGGAGCCGCGACCGTCCGGGCCATGGCAGGTCGCGCACAGCCCCAGGTAGAGTCGCTGCCCCTTCGTCGCGCCGGCCGGCGGCCTCGGGGTGTCCAGGAGCCATGCGAGCCCGCCCGTGAAGGCGCCGATCACCACGAGGACCACCAAAAGGGCCACGAACGGTCGACGCATGGCGGCGAGGATAGCACCGTGCCCGGAGACCCCCTTGACAACTGGCCGCGAGGCAGCATAAAGAATCTAATCCTTTACGAGGGTTGCCAGTTGCCAACCCCTATAGGCGCTAGAATCATAGGCGCTAGAATCGCCCGAGGAGGCTCACGATGACGGACCCGCAACCAGCTAAGCCCTCGCCTTCAACCCTCAACCGCAGGAAATTCCTCGCGACGGCCGGCGCTGGTGTCGCGGGCAGCTCGTTGCTGACGATGCTCGACGCTCGCCAGGCTCCCGCGCAGATCAAGGGAACGACCCTGCGCATACTGCAGTGGAGCCATTTCATTCCCGCGTACGACACGTGGTTCGACAGCAAGCTCACGAAGGAGTGGGGCGACCAGAACGGCGTGAAGGTTCGGGTCGACCACATCCCGCACCTCGAGCTGCCGGCGCGCATGGCCGCCGAGTACGCCGCCGGCGCGGGTCACGACATCATCATGAACGGCTCGTCGATCCTGACGCGCCTCTACTACAAGAGCCTGGCCGACCTGACCGACATCTACGACGTGGCCGGCAAGAAGCACGGCGGCTGGATTCCGACCGCGAAGGCACTCGTCGAGGCCGAGGGACGCTACTACGGCATTCCACTCTTCTACATCCTGCTGCCGATGACTTATCGCAAGGATCTGTTCGACGCCAACGGCCTCAAGGCGCCGGACACCTGGGAGCTGGCGCGCGTCGCGGCGCGCACCCTGAAGCCGAAAGGGCATCCGACCGGGATCCAGTTCTCGCAGTGCGCCGACGCCAACCTGAACTGGCGCTCGATCCTGTTCAGCTTCGGCGGCGCCGAGCTCGATCCGTCCGGCGAGAACATCCTGATCGACTCCAAGGAGACGCGCGAAGCGCTCCGGTTCGCCAAGGCGCTCTTCGACGAGGGCATGACGGCCGAGGTGTTCTCGTGGGACGACGCCTCCGACAACCGCTATCTCGCCTCCGGCATCGCGTGCTGGGTCCACGACGCGATCTCGGCGTACCGCACCACCGAGGACACGAACCCCGACGTGTTCAAGAACACCTTCATCGGCATGGAGCCGGCGGGGCCGAACGGCAAGCGCGTCAACACGTGCGCGGCGAACGTATGGATGGTGTGGAAGTTCTCCAAGAACCAGCAGGCGGCCAAGGAGTTCTTGACCCACATGGTCGACACGTTCAGCGAGGGCATGACCGCCAGCCGCGGCTACAACATGCCGTACCTGAACGGCCTCGCCAAGAAGCCGATGCCGGTGATCGGGAGCGACCCGAAGCTTCAGATCCTACAAGACTTCCCGCCGATCGTGGCGTTCTATGGCTATCCCGGTCCCTTCATCACTCCGATTCAGGAAGTCGTCAACCTCTTCGTCCTGCCCGACATGTTCACGCGGGTCGCGCGGGGCCAGAGCGTCGAGGACGTCATGAAGTGGGGCATGGGGGAGTACCGCCGGATCTTCGCGAAGCACAAGAGGGCATGACGCCCGTTTCGCTGCAAGGTGGCGGCCCGGAGCCGACGGCCCGGGCCGCCGTCGTTTCTGTCGCCACCCCCGCGCGCTCGCGGTTCATGTTCCAGAGCCAGACCTCGCGTCGGCTCGCGTTCGGGTACCTCCTCCTGGCGCCTGCGGCGCTCTACGTGCTGCTCCTGGTCGGCGCGCCGTTCCTGTTCTCGCTCTACCTCGCGGTCAGCGACGCCAACGTGGGCGATCCGGTCGCCACCTTCATCGGCCTCGAGAACTTCCGCTCGGCGCTCGAGATGGACGTGTTCTGGACGGCCCTGCGAAATAGTGTGGTGTTTCTGGTCGTGGCGGCGGTCTTCAAGAGCATCCTCGGTACCTCGCTGGCGTTTCTACTCTTGCAGGAATTCCCCGGCAAGAAGCTGATCCGCGGCCTCGTCGTCATCCCGTTCACGTTGCCGATCGCGATCAGCGTGCTGGCGTGGAAGTGGATGTACGACTCCCAGTTCAGCGTCATCAACTGGGTGCTGAGCCGGGTGGGGCTCATCGGCCAGTACGGCACTGACTCCTGGCCCATCTGGCTCGGCGATCCCAGGCTGGCGCTGCTGGCCTGTATCGCCGTGAACGTGTGGCGCACCTTCCCGTTCTCGGCGATCGTGCTGTTGGCCGGCTTCACCTCGGTCCCGCTCGAGGTGCTCGACGCCGCGAAGGTCGACGGCTGCTCGTTCTTCCAGCGCTTCCGCCACGTGGTCGCGCCGATGATCTTCCCGATCCTGATGATCGGGTTCCTGTTCGACACGGTCTTCACCTTGTCGGACCTCTCGGTCGTCTATCTCTTGACGCAGGGCGGGCCCGCCAACGCCTCGAAGATCCTGCCCGTGCTCGCGTACCAGATCGGGATCCAGGCGGGTAACCTCGGCCGCGGCGCGGCGATCGCCCTGTTCCTGGTCCCGCTGCTCGCGCCCGCGATGTTTCTGTTCCTGAGAAATCTCAAGCGTCGGGAGTACTAGCCGTGGCCACCGCCCAGACCCTACGGCAGAAGGAACGTCGCCGCCACCTCTTGATCTACGCGGGACTCACGCCGTTCGTGATCATGGCGGTGTTCCCGATCTACTGGATGATCATCACGGCGTTCAAGCAGGATCCGGACCTCTACCGGATGGACAACATCCCGTTCTGGTTCAATCTGGCGCCGACCCTCAAGCACTTCAAGATCCTCTTCTATCAGACGAACTACGGCGCGTGGATCGTCAACACCATGACGATCGCCGCGTGGGTCGCCCTCATCACGCTCGTGACGGCCGTGCCGGCGGGCTACGCGCTGGCGCGTCTGCGGCTGCCGGCCGCCGAGAACATCGGCATTTCCGTGTTCATGACATACCTGGTCCCGCCGATCATTCTCTTCCTGCCGCTCTCGCGAGTCGTCGCGATGCTCGGACTTCAGGACGTGTGGTGGGCGCTGGTCGTCGTCTACCCGACGTTCACGATCCCGTTCGGGACGTGGCTCCTGATGGGCTTCTTCAAAACCGTGCCCATGGAGATGGAAGAAGCGGCGCGTGTGGACGGGTGCGGATACCTCGGCGCCTTCGTGCGCGTCGTGCTCCCGGTGAGCGTGCCCGGCGTCCTCACTGCGGTGATCTTCGCCTTCACGCTCTCGATGCAGGACTTTCTCTACGGCCTCGCCTTCGTGGCGCCGGGCGATCAGAAGCCGGTGCCGGTGGGTGTGCCGACCGAGCTGATCCGGGGCGACGTCTACTACTGGGGCTCGTTGATGGGCGCCGCGCTCCTGGTGGGCCTGCCGGTGGCCATCCTCTACAACTTCTTCCTCGACCGCTTTATCCAGGGCATCACCGGCGGTGTGGGGAAATAGAACGGGCCGGCGAGAGCGGGGCTCCGCTCCCGTCGGCCCGGGCGTGGCGTGACTTACTCGCCGTCCGGCTTCACGACCGGATCGGGTCGGCCTGGATAGCCGAGATACAGCAGGATGTACTTCACCGGCTTGTCGGTCTTGTTGGAGTGGTTGTGCCACCAGCCGCCGTTGTCCATGAAGGCCTGTCCGGCGGAATGATATTGCGCGCCGGCGATTCCCACCGGACCCGACTCGTAGAACGTGGTCAGGATGCCGTCGACGATGTACACGAACGTCGGCACCCTGAACTGCTGGCGCCCGGTCTGCCCGCCCGGCTCGAGGGTGACCGTCGCGCCGGTCACGAACAGCGGCGCGTTGACAGTCGCGCTGAAGCCGCCGAGCGAGGTGAACATGTTCCGGACGGCGACGCCTTTCGGCTCCGGGGGTTTCTCCTGGGCGCGAGCCGGCGCACCGGTCAGAGCAATGAGAAGGGCCGCTCCAACGGCAACTCCCAGTTTCATCGTCATTGGCCACACTCCCGGCGAGAAGGTGTGAACACGGCGGTTCGTGGATTGTCGGCGAAAGCTAGCATCGGGCGTTGCAACCTGTCAAGGCTCAGTTGCCTCATCGGCCTCCTCGGGCTCCTGTGCCTTCTGCGGGTGGGCATCGGCGACGCCCAGCCGTCCCGTGTCGCGCAGATCGAGGTGGTGGCGACCGCCGTCCCCAGACCCGCGCAGCTAGCCCTGACGACCTCGGGCCGCCTGGTGGTCCTGAGCCACGGCTGGCGTGGCGACTCCGCGGCGGAAATCTACTGGCTCGATCCGACCGGCGCGCAGCCGATCGACGCGTCCCTGGCGCCGCGGCTCGTCATTCCCTTCGCGGAAGGGCCGCGCAAGACCGCGCTCGGAAGCCTGGCGGTCGATTCGAAATCCGGCGATCTGTTCCTCGGCGAAGAGAACGGTAACCGGATTTACCGACTCGCCGCCGCGCGGCGTCTGAGCCCGCTCGCGGTCGGCCTCAACCACCTGCTCGGCGGGTCGAGCCTCACGCTCGACCGTGAGGGCCGGCTCGTCGTGCTCGACTACGCGAGCTTCGAGAGCCAGCTGCGTTCGGAGTCCCCGGTGCCCCCGGCGCTGGAGGCGCTCGCGGTCGAGGACTACACGGGGCCGCTGGTCTACCGCATCAATCCCGAAGAGGACGTGCCGCTGCCGCGCCGTCTCGAGCTCGTCGCGCCGATCTTCCCGAGGCCTCCCGTGCGCCGGACCGCCGGCGAGCCGCTCCACAAGTTCATCGCGGTGGCCCCGCTCGGCCGGGACTCGCTGGCGCTCCTCAACTCGGTGGGCGAGGTGCTGGTCCTGTCTCCGGAGGGGCAGCTGCGGCGCCTGGCGCGCCTGCCGTCGGGCCACTTCCATCGGACCAACATAGCGGTGGGACCGGACGGCAGCCTGTTCGTCTCGGCCGGGTTCCACATTCGCGAGCTCTATCGGGTGTCGCCGGCCGGCGTCGTCACCTCCGTCGCCCATGAGCTCGGTGATCCGCAGGGTATCGTCGTGGACCGCTCGGGCGCCCTCTACGTCGCGGAGACCGCGTTGCACCGGATCATCCGCATCCGACCGACCGATCCGTGAGGCCTCAGGAGCCCTCGACCATCGCGGCCGTCAGGCCGCGCACGTAGCCGCGCGCGAACACCGCGCAGATCAGCACGACCGGGATCGCCATGAGGTTGATCCCGGCAACCGCCAGGAGCTCGTCGAGCGCCACCTCCATCGTCGCGAGCCCGGCCGGGATCGTCTTGTTCTGAGCGTCGAGCAGGAAGACCGACGCGAGCGTGAAGTCGCTCGCGATCGTCCCGAGCGCGAAGATCCCGGCGGCAACGACCACGGGCCTGCTCATCGGCAGCAGGATCCGGACGAACGCGGTGAAGCGGCTCGCGCCCTCGACGAGGGCCGACTCCTCCACCGCGCGCGGCAGGTTCTGGAAGTACGCCGAGAAGATCCACACGCAGAACGGCACCGCGAGGGTCGGGTAGACGACGAGCAGGGCCAGGAGGTTGTTTTCCAGGTTCAGGTTCACGATCACCTGATAAAGGGGCACGAACAGGATCGTGTGCGGGACCACGTAGCTCGCGAAGATGAGCCGGCGCCACCAGCGGAAACCCGGCGGCCGCAGCCGCCCGAGCGCGTAGCCCGCGAGGAGGCTCACCACCAGGGTCAGGGCGACCGAGCCCGCAAAGACGATGATCGTGTTCTCGAGCCAGTCGAGCACGGGATAGGAGCGGCGTAGCGCACGGCCCACGTAGCCGTGGCTCTCGCCGCTCTGCTGGAACAGCTCCTCGAAGTTCTCGAAGGTCGGGTTCACGACGATGAGCGGGTTGCCGAAGACGTCCTCCTGGGCGGTCTTGAGCGACTGCACGAGCATGAAGTAGATGGGAAACACGCAGTAGATGGTGGCCACCACGAGCAGGCTCCCGTGACCGAGCTTGCGCCACCAGGGTCGGGGGCTCATGCGCGCTCCAGCTCGGGCGGATCGAACATCCGGAACAGCACGAACAGGACGGCGAGGAGGAACGGGGCCAGGGTCAGCGAAAGGGCCGAGGCCGGGCCGAACTGACCGCCGTGGATCGCGAGCCAGTAGGCGTGCGTCCCGAGGACCGGATAGACGATGCGCCCGGCGGTCAGCATCCAGACGTTGGCGAGGTCGGCGAACGCCGTGGTCAGGGCCAGGAACACCGCGAGGGCCAGGAACGGCTTGAGCAGCGGCACCGTCACCAGCCAGAAGCGCCGCCATGCGCTCTTCGACTCGAGCGCCGCGCACTCGAACAGCTCCGGCGGGATCGCGTTGATCCCGGCCAGCAAGAAGATCCCGATGAACGAGCTGCCGCGCCAGATGTTGAAGAGCGTGACGCTGATGAAGGCCCACGCGCCGCCGCCCAGCGCGCCGTCGACCACGTACTTCATCTGGCCCATGAACACGCTGTAGGCGGTGGGGATCGGCGGGCTCAAGGTCCAGTACCAGCCGATGACGCTGACGCTCGCCGGGTACGCCCAGGGCAGGAAGATGGCCAGGAACACCAGCGCCCGGCCGCGGAACGGGCGCGCCAGCAGGAGCGCCAGCCCCAGGCCGAGCACCAGCTTGACCCCGATGGTGACGGCGGCATACGCGACGGTGTTCGCGGCCGCGCGCCAGAACGCGGGATCCGCGGCGAGGTGGCGGTAGTTGTCGAGCCCGACGAAGGCGGTCGGACGGTCGTTAAGCGGCGAGAGGTCCGTGAAGCTCGTCCAGACCTCCCAGCCGATCGGATAGGCGAGGGCCGTCAGGAGCAGGAGGAGCGCGGGCGCCAGCAGCAGATATGCGAGCCGGATATCCCGGGCGCGCCCCACGAACCGCTCGCTACGCGATCAGATCGCCAGCTCGGTCTTGTTGTCGAAGAAGTGCACGCGCTCCGGGTGGAGCGACAGGCGCATCTTGTCCTGGTGCTTCACGCGAACGGTCGGGTCGACGCGCGCCACCATGACGTTTGGTCCGGCCTTGAGATCGAGCAGGATCTCCGAGCCGAGCGGCTCGACGACCTCGACGACTGTGTCGAAGCTGTAGTCCGCCCCGTCGGCCCCCGTCGCGATGCGCAGGTCTTCCGGACGGATGCCCAGGGTCACGCGCTGACCCTTGTACGGCCCGAGCCGGCCCGCGCTCGCCGGCGGCACCTTCACGCGAAGCCCCGGCGTATCTGCCCACAGGGCGCCGTTCGCGTCGGCGACGGTCACCTCGACGAAATTCATCGCGGGCGATCCGATGAATCCCGCCACGAACCGGTTGGCCGGGCGCCCGTAGAGCTCGAGGGGCTCGCCGACCTGCTGGATCCAGCCGTCCTTCATGACCACGACACGGTCGCCGAGCGTCATCGCCTCGACCTGATCGTGCGTGACGTAGATGGCCGTCGTCTCCAGGCGCTCGTGCAGGCGCTTGAGCTCGACCCGCATCTGCACGCGGAGCTTCGCGTCGAGGTTCGACAGCGGCTCGTCGAACAGGAACACCTGGGGATGGCGCACGATCGCGCGGCCGACCGCGACGCGCTGCCGCTGGCCGCCGGAGAGCTGGCGCGGCTTGCGCTTGAGCAGCTCCTGGATGCCCAGGATCTCGGCGGCTTCGCCGACCCGCTTGGCGATCTCGGGCTTGGGGAACTTCCGCATCTTGAGCCCGAAGGCCATGTTGTCGTAGACCGTCATGTGCGGGTACAGCGCGTAGTTCTGGAACACCATCGCGATGTCCCGGTCCTTCGGCGGCAGATCGTTGACGACCCGGTCGCCGATCGTGATCTCGCCGGCGGTGATCTCTTCGAGCCCGGCGACCATGCGCAGCGTCGTCGACTTGCCACATCCGGACGGGCCGACCAGCACGACGAATTCTTTGTCTCGGATGTGGAGGTTCACGTCCTTGACGGCGTGGACCTCGTCGTACTTCTTGTTCAGGTCCTTCATCATCACCTGGGCCATGGACGTCTCCTTTAGCCTTTCACCGAGCCGGTCAGGCCGGTGACATAGTACTCGACAAAGAACGAATAGACGAGGGCCACCGGGATCGAGCCGAGCAGCGCGCCGGCCATCAGCTGCCCCCAGAAGTAGATGTCGCCCCGGATCAGCTCCGACACGACGCCGACCGGCACGGTCTTGCGCTCGGGCGACGACAGGAAGATCAGCGCGTAGATGAACTCGTTCCACGACAACGTGAACGCAAAGATGCCCGCCGAGAGGATTCCGGGCACCGCGATCGGGAAGATGATGCGGGTCATCGCGCCGAAACGGGTGGCGCCGTCGATGCGCGCGCACTCCTCGAGCTCCTTCGGGATCGTCTTGAAGTAGCCCATGAGGAGCCACGTGCTGAACGGGATCAGGAACGTCGGGTACGTGAGGATCAGCGCCCACGGCGTGTTCCCGAGCTGGAAGTCCCTGATGATGTCCGCCAGCGGGATGAACAGGAGCGTCGGCGGCACCAGGTAGGTCACGAAGATGGACGTGCCGAGCATGCCCGCCATCGGGAACCGCAGCCGGGCCAGCGCGTATCCCGCGAGCAGCCCGCACGCGAGCGAGATCCCGGTCGACGCCACCGCGATGTAGAAGGTGTTCCAGAGCCACCGCGGGAACATGGTCTTGGCCATCAGGTCACGGAAGTGCTCGAGCGTCGGCTGGAGCGTCCAGAAGGGCGCATTGTTCACCGCTCGCCAGGAGCGGTAGAGCTCGGCGTCCGGTCGGATCGCCGTGACGAGCATCCAGTAGAACGGGAACAAGGTCCCGATCACGAAGACACTCAGGGGGATGTAGAAGAACACCCACTTCTTCCAGCGCCGCTCGATGACCATTTATCGATGGCTCCAGAACGGATCCGACCGCGGGTGGCCTGCTGTAGGCACTCGTGGCTCCACTCTGCGGACGACCCTTTCGACCGCGCGTAGAGACCTCCGCTCTGCTTTCCGGTCGACCCTCGCCATCACGCGCCCTCGAGTCTGCGTAGATAGCGGAGCTGGATCCAGACGACGATGAAGAGCACCGGCAGCATGAAGAGCGAGATCGCCGCGCCCTCGCCGAGGAGGCCCGCGGCCACGCCGATCTGATAGGCGTACGTCGCCAGGAGATGCGTGGAGTTCGCGGGACCTCCACCGGTCAGGACATAGATCAGCTGAAAGTCGGAGAACGTCTGGATGATCGAGAAGACGACCACGACGACGGTGACCGGCTTCAGGAGCGGCCACGTCACGTGCCAGAATCGCTTCCAGCCGTTGGCGCCGTCGAGCGAGGCCGCCTCGTGCAGATCGGTATTGATCGTCTGCAGCCCAGCCAGGAGCGTGATGGCGAAGAACGGCATGCCGCGCCACGTGTTCACCACGATCGCGCACCAGAGCGCCCACTCGCCGTTGGACAGAAACGGCAGCTTCGTCACGATAAAGCCCGACTTGTAGAGGGTCCAGTTGAGGACGCTGAAGGTCGGGTCGAACATCCAGCGCCACGCGAAGGTGGAGAGCACCGTCGGAATGATGAACGGGAGCAGCATCGAGGCCCGGACGAGGCGCTTGCCCCGGAAGTGCCGGTTCAGGAGCAGCGCCAGCCACATGCCCAGGGCGAGCTTGAAGATCGTCGCCCAGAACGTGTAGAAGGTCGTGTTCCAGAACGCCGTCCGAAAGATCGAGTCGTTCCACGCCTTGATGAAGTTCTTGAGACCCACGAACTCGCCGGGATTGCCCACGCTGATGCTCGACAGCGAGAACCACACGCCCATCACGAACGGATACGCGATGAAGGCGCCGAGCAGAACGACCGTCGGGCTGAGGAGGGCGAACGCCAGGAGCCGCTCGTTCTCGAGAAGGCGCTCGAACGCGCGTCGCTGCGCGGTCCTGGGATGCGGGAGCGCCACCTCGACTCGGGCGGCACCCCCGGCCCCTCCGGCGATCGGATTCTTCAAGCCAATGCCCTGCCGATCAGGCTTCGTAGATCTTCTTCAATTCGCCTTCCGCCCACTTCACAGCGTCCTCGGCCTTCATGCCCTGGACGGCCTTGGCGTACATGTCGACGATGACGTACTTCGTGTAGGACTCGGTGGCCTTGGCCGACGCCGGACCGGGATGTCCGAAGGCGCGCGTCAGGCGGGCCGCCTGCCGGAATACTTGAAGGGGCTTGTCGACCTTGGCCCACATTGGGTGGTCTTCCCACTTCTTGGCGGCGCCGACGCTGTAACCCTCGTTGACCTCAAACCACTTTCCGTAGTTCGCGTCCTGGTGCAGCCACTTCAGGAAGTCCTTGGCGAGCTTCTGGTTCTTCGAGTACTTCATCACGGAATGCTGGAAGGGCAAGTACAGGGCGAACTGACCAGCCGGGCCCTTCGGCATCAGGGCGGCGTGCTCGATGTCCTGGTAGAGCGGCTCGCCCTTCTCGTCCTTGATCTTGTCTTTCTGACGCTTGGCCACGATGTAGATCGAGGCGCCGTTGAGCGTCGCGCCGATCTCACCGGCGTGAAAAGCCCGGTTGTTGTTGGTGTCGTCCCAGGCGAGCCCGCCCTCGTCGCACGCGTCCTTCCAGAACGTTTGTAAGAATTTCACGGACTCGAGCGTGCCCTTCGAGTTGATCGCGACCTTCTTACCGCTCGCGTCCACCTCGGCGCCCCCGAAATCCCAGAGGAACGCGTAGGCGAACACCGGCGGATCGCCGAAGCTGTGGCCGAGCGCCTGGCCGACGGGCTTGCCCTTGGCCTTGAGCTTCTTGCCGACCTCGCGATACTCGTCCCACGTCTTCGGGAATTCCTTGACGCCGATCTCGTTGAACCACGACCGTCGATACGCAACGGCGTTGCCACCGCAGCCGTGGGGCACGGCCAGCCACTTCCCACCGACCTTGGCGCTCGCGTTGAAGACGTCGTAGTAGCCACCCTGCGCCTTCCCGATCGGCTCCGCCACGTCGGAGACGTCGACGAGGGCGTTGGCGTAGAGCTGCGGCCAGTTCCAGAGCATCTGGATGATGTCGGCGCCGGAGCCCGACTGAATCGCCGCCGTGATCCGGGGCTGCAGGTCGTTGGCGTTGATGAACTCGAAGGTGACTTCGGCACCCAGCGCCTTCGAGGCCTCCGGGGCCTGGCGCTTCAGCTCGACATCGGCCTCGGGAATGAAGTCGACCCACCGGACGATGTGGAGCTTGGTCCCCTGCGCGAACGCCGGAGCGCGCCCCGCCGCCAGGATGCCGGCCACGCCGGCCGATTTCAGGAACGTGCGTCGCTGCATTCTATCCCCCTGGAAAGCCATCAGCCTTCGTAGATCTTCTTCAGCTCGGCCTCGGCCCACTTCACGGCGTCCTCGGCCTTCGTGCCCTGGACCGCCTTGGCGTACATGTCGACGATGATGTACTTCGTGTACGCCTCGGTGGCCTTGGCCGACGCCGGACCGGGGTGCCCGAAGGCGCGCGTCACGCGGGCCGCCTGCCGGAACACTTGAAGGGGCTTGTCGACCTTCGCCCACATCGGGTGGTCCTCCCACTTCTTGGTGGCGCCGACGCTATAGCCCTCGTTGACCTCGAACCACTTTCCGTAGTTCGCGTCCTGGTGCAGCCACTTCAGGAAGTCCTTGGCGAGCTTCTGGTTCTTCGAGTACTTCATGATCGAGTGCTGCTGGCCGCCGTAGAGGGCGAACTGTCCGGCGGGCCCTTTCGGCATCAGCGCGGCATGCTCGATGTCCTGGAAGAGCGGCTCGCCCTTCTCGTCCTTGATCTTGTCCTTCTGGCGCTTGGCCACGATGTAGATCGAAGCCCCGTTGAGGGTGGCGCTGATCTCGCCGGCATGGAAGGCTCGGTTGTTGTTGGTGTCGTCCCATGCCAGCCCGCCCTCGTCGCAGGCGTCCTTCCAGAAGGCCTGCAGGAACTTCACGGACTCGATCGTGCCCTTCGAGTTGATCGCGACCTTTTTGCCGGTGGTGTCGACCTCGGCGCCGCCGAAGTCCCAAAGGAACGGATAGGCGAAGGTCGGCGGATCGCCGAAGCTGTGGCCGAGCGCCTGCCCGATGGGCTTGCCCTTGGCCTTGAGCTTCTTGCCGACCTCGCGATATTCGTCCCAGGTCTTCGGGAACTCTTTCGCACCGATCTCGTTGAACCACGACCGCCGGTAGGCGACCGCGTTGCCGATGACGGCGTGGGGTACCGCGAGCCAGCGGCCAGCGACTCTCGCGCTAGCTTCGAACACATCATAGAAGCCGCCTTGCGCCTTGCCGAGGGGCTCGGCCACATCCGAGACGTCTACCAGGCCGTTCGCGTAGAGATGCGGCCAGTTCCAGAGCATCTGAATGATGTCGGCGCCGGAGCCCGACTGGATAGCCGCGGTGATGCGCGGCTGGAGGTCGTTGGCGTTGATGAATTCGAACGTGACTTCTGCCCCGAGCGCCTTGGACGCCTCGGGCGCCTGGCGCTTGAGCTCGACGTCCGCCTCGGGAATGAAATCGACCCAGCGTACGATGTGGAGCTTGCTGCCCTGCGCCCACGCTGGCGCCCGACGCGCGGTGAGAATCCCTTCGATACCGGCCATCGCCAGCGCCGCCGTCCCTGAGACTCTGATGAACTGCCTGCGATCGAGTCCCTGAAGATCCATGCGTGACCCTCCTTGATCAAGAGCTACGAGCGCCGGATGCGGCCTAACCACCGGGAAAGGCGACGAATTAGTACCATCACCGGCTCGAGGGTGTCAACCGCCAATGGCGCGGGTGCGCCAAGAGAGCTACTCAGCGGGCTCCCGCGGGAGCCGCGAGCCTCACGGCTGGCAGACGCGGCGTCCGGAACGTCAGCGCCAGCACCATCGCCATCAGTCCGATCGCGGCCGAGCTGATGAAGAGCCAGGCGTAGGTGCCGAAGGCGTCGTGGATGTAGCCGCCGGCCCACGCGCCGAGTCCCATGCCAAGCGTCGAGATCAGGAACACCGCGCCATACGCGCTCCCCATCACCTTCTCGCCGAAGTATTCGCGCGTGACGAGCGCGTAGAGCGGCATCACGCCGCCGTACGAGATCCCGAACATCACCGCGGCGGCGTAGAAGCTGAAGGCGTCCCGGGTGAAGAGGTACGAGAACACCATCACCGCCTGGAGCGCGAGCCCGACGAGCAGGGTGGGCTTGGCGCCGAGCCGGTCGGCGATCATCCCGCATGCGATGCGCCCGCCGATCGACGCCAGGCCGGACACGCCAAGAACGGTGGCGGCGACCATCGCGGCGACGCCCTGGTCGATCGCGTGGGTCACCATGTGGAAGATCGGGCCGGCGTGGGCGGCGCAGCAGGCGAAGTGCGTGAGCGCGATCGCCCAGAACTGCGGCGCGCGCAAGACCTCGCGGGTGGAGAAATCGCGCTGCCGTGTGGCCGCGCCGCCGAGCGCGATGGCGCCCATGTCGGCGGGCGCGTTCTTGACCAGGAGCGCGACGGGGATGACGACCAGCCAGGCCAGGTCGCCCAGCACGATCATCGCCACGCGCCAGTCGTACGCCGAGGTGATCCAGCGGGTCAGCGGTGAGAGCAGGAGCATGCCGGCGCCGCCGCCGGCGGAGATGATGCCGAGCGCGAGACCGCGGTTACTCGTGAACCACTTCGTCGCGGTCGCGGAGAGCGGCGTGAGGAAGGCGCCGGCGGCGAAGCCCACGCCGAAGCCGAACGTCACGTGCAGATGCCAGAGCGCGGTCGCCTGGCTCGAGAGCACGAGGCTGAGGCCCAGCAAGAGGCCACCGGCGATCGTAACGAAGCGGCTCCCGAACCGGTCCGAGATCGCGCCCCAGAAGAACGAGCCCACGCCCATCGCCATCCAGTTGATGAGCGCGGTCACCGAGACGGCGCTGCGGCTCCAGCGCATCGATTCCTCGAGCGGCTTGAGGAACACGCCGAGCGAGAAGAGCGAGCCCTGCCCGAGCGCGACGACGGTGGCGGCGGCGAAGACGACGACCCAGCCGTAGAAGAGTCCGCGCTGACTCATGGGCGCGAACTACGATAGCATGTAGCGCAATGCGGCAGCTCGCGTGGCCCACATTCGCGTTCGTCGTCGCCGCGCTGCTCGTGCTGCTGCTGCGCACGATCTTGCTCTCGCTGCTGCGGCGCTGGACCGGCCCGCCGGACGGCTGGGGCTCTCTCGCGCAAGCGATCCGGCTGCCCTCGATCCTCTGGTCCGTCGTGGTCGGGCTCTGGGTGGGCAACGAGGTCGCCGGCCAGACCGATCGCCTGCCGCTCCGAGTCTCCCAGCAGATCAGCAGTCTTCTCGAGGTCGCGGTGATCCTCTCCGTGACGATCACCGTCTCCAACCTCCTCACCACGCTGGTGCAGAGCGCGAGCGAGCGGCGATCGCTCGGTCGTCCGATCACGGGCCTCGGCCAGTCGGTCGCCCGCGGCGTCGTCTTCATCGTCGGGCTCCTCGTGTTGCTGGACGCGCTCGGGATCCAGATCACGCCCATCCTTACGGCGCTGGGTGTCGGCGGCCTCGCGGTGGCGCTCGCCCTGCAGGACACGCTCTCGAACCTCTTCGCCGGAGTCCATCTGCTCGCCGACAAGCCGATCCGCGTCGGCGACTACGTGAAGGTCGCCGACACCGTCGAGGGCCACGTCGTCGACATCGGCTGGCGCTCGACCCGCGTGCGCATGCTCCAGAACGTCGTGGTCACGATTCCCAACAAGCGCGTAGCCGAGTCGATGATCACGAACTACGACATGCCGGAGTCGCGGCTGGCGCTAACGATTCGCGTCGCGGTCGACTACGGCGCCGATCCCGACTTGGTCCAGCGAATCCTCGTGGAAGAGACCACGGGGGCCCTGAACGAGGTGCCCGGTCTTCTAGCCGAGCCCGAGCCTTCCGCGCGCCTCATCCCCGGCTTCGGCGAATTCTCCCTGGACTTCACCTTGATCTGTCACGTGAAGTCGTTCAACGATCAGTTCCTGGTGCAGCACGAGCTGCGCAAGCGGATCCTCCGACGCCTTGGCGCCGAGGGGATACGGATCCCGGTTCAGGTGCGGGGAACCGAGCTCCGGTCGGCGGGGGGTGACGGCCCGGCCCGGAGCTGACACTGTGCGGCGGCTTGCCTTACTACTCGTCTCATGTATAGTTAAAGCCGCCGTGGACCTCAGAACCCGGGTAACGGTTCTATCAGAGTCCGCTGACCGCGACGGCCCCCAGGGCTCGTTGATGCGCCCTGGAGACCCCGTGGGCATCACCAAAGTCCGTTACCCCGGTCGGGGCTCGACCCGGCTCATGCGCGTCATGCAGACCAACGCCTGCTCCTTGTCCTGCGGCTACTGCCCGACCTTCTGCGGCGGCAAGGTGCGTCGCACATCACTGAGCCCCGAAGAGGTGGCCCGCGTGTTCATGGACGCGCACCGGGCCGGGCTTGCCGATGGCCTCTTCCTGACGTCGGGCGTCCCGGGCCGGCCCGCGAAGATGACCGACCGCATGCTCGCCGCGGTCGATCTGCTGCGTCGTCGGGAGGACTTTCAGGGCTACGTCCACTTGAAGCTTCTCCCCGGCGCCGAGCCCGCCCAGGTCGAGACGGCGGTGAGGCTCGCCAGCCGCGTGTCCATCAATCTCGAAGCGCCCGGCGCCGCCTACGTCCGCGCGCTCGCGCGGGAGAAGGACTTCGCCGGCGACCTGTTGCCGAATCTCGAGCTGGCCGGGCGTCTGATGCTCGAGCGCCGGCGGGAGCAGGCTCCGTCGAGGTTCGCCGCCGTCGGCACGACGACCCAGTTCGTCGTCGGTGCGGCGGGCGAGCAGGATCGCGAGATCCTCGACGTCGTGACGCGGCTCGAGCGCCGGCGCCTCCTGCACCACGCTCACTTCAGCGCGTTTCAGCCCGTCGTCGGAACGCCGTTCGAAGGTCGACGCCCGACGCCGGCGAGGCGAGAGCTACGGCTCTACCAGGCCGAGCACCTCGTCCGGCAGTACGGCTTCGGCTACGACGAGCTGGTCTTCGCCGGCGACGGCAACCTGCCGCTCGACGACGATCCAAAGACGGCGTGGGCGCTCGCGCATCCCGAGCGCTTTCCGGTCGAGGTCTCCCGCGCGCCGTACGAGAGCCTGGTCCGTGTGCCAGGGATCGGCCCGGCCGCCGCGCGCGCGCTCGTCGACGGGAGGCGCCGCTCGGTGATCCGCTGGTCGGGCGACCTGCGAGCCGCCGGGGTCGATGTGACACGGGCGGCGTGGTTTCTCTCTCTGCGCGGCCGCAGGCTCGCGAGCTCGCCGGCGCCGCGACAGCTTCGTCTGTTCCCGCACGGCGAGCATCTGACGCAGGCGCCCTTCCGGACGCCGGTGCCGCCCTGCGCCTATCGCTGAGCAGCATGGGCTCGGCGAGCCGCCGCGGCTCGCCGAGCCGGTGGCCAGGGGCAAGGCGCCCGAACATTTCGGGCATTGCGTCGTTCCAGCGACACGACGCTCGCGGCATGCTGGGGCCAAGATCGCGTCAAAATAACGCTTCAGCCGAGAGCGGGTCTGGCATCGTGTGTGCGTAAGCCCCGATGGACCGAAAAACACGGAGGAGCACACATGCGAACGAATCAGCTGATCGCTGTGTCGGCCATTCTTCTGGCCGGCTGCGCGGCGCCACGGCAAGACACCGGGCGAAGCGCCGCTCACGGGACGCACGCGCCGAGCGCCGACGGCACCCGCCCGGTCCTCTACACGACACTCGGAAGCTACTCCTATCGGATCACGACGAATTCCGGCGAGGCTCAGCGCTGGTTCGACCAGGGCCTCCGCCTCGTCTACGCGTTCAACCATCTCGAGGCCCAGCGAGCCTTCAGGGAGGCCGCGCGCCTCGACCCGGCGTGCGCGATGTGCTACTGGGGCATCGCCATCACCGAAGGCTCGAACTACAACGACCCCACGAACGCCGACCGTGAGAAGAAGGCGGCGACGGCTGCCCAGGAGGCGCTCCGGCTTTCGGCCGGCGCTCGCCCGCCCGAGCGCGCCATGATCCAGGCGCTCGCAAAGCGTCATTCGACCGATCCCGCGGCCAAGCGCGAGACCCTCGACCGCACCTATGCCGACGCCATGCGCGAGGTCGCGCGCCAGTTCCCCGACGATCTCGAGGCCGGAACGTTCTTCGCCGACTCGATGATGAACCTCCGGCCCTGGAATCTGTGGACCGCCGACGGGGCGCCGCAGCCGGGCACGGAGGAGCTCGTCGCGACGCTCGAGCGCGTGATCGCCAAGAATCCGAATCACCCCGGCGCGCTGCATCTCTACATCCACGCGGTCGAGGCGAGCCGAGAGCCCGGGCGCGCCGAAGCCGCCGCCGATCGGCTGCGGCCGCTGATGCCGGGGGCGGGGCACCTGGTCCACATGCCCTCGCACATCTACTGGCGCATCGGCCGCTACGCGGATGCGGTCGCCGTCAACACCGTCGCCGCCGACGCCGACCGCGCGTATTTCAAGACCGCGACCCCGAGCCCGATCTATCGCGGGCTCTACTATCCGCACAACATCGACTTCATCTGGCAGTCCGCTGCGATGCAGGGGCGCAGTGCCGAGACCATCCGCGCGGCGCGCGAGTTCGCCTCGAACGCGCCGGCCGAGATGATCAAGCAGATGCCCGACATGGAGACGGCGCCGGTCGCGCCGATCGTGGCGCTCGTGCGCTTCGGCCGATGGGACGAAGTGCTCGCGTATCCGGCGCCGCCGCGCGAGTGGCCCTACACGTCGGGCGTGTGGCACTACGCTCGCGGCGTGGCCTTCAACGCCAAGGGCCTGGCCGCCGACGCGAAGCGCGAGCTCTCCGCGCTGGAGGGCATTCTCCAGTCCGTGTCGCCGGACCGCACGGTCGCGTTCTTCTTCCGCGCGAAGAACATGCTCCAGCTCGCGGCAAATCTGCTGGCCGGTGAGATCGCGGCGAAGGCGGGCGACTACACGACCGCCGAGCGGTTGCTGCGCGCCGCGGTAAGCGAGCAGGACTCGCACTGGTTCACGGAGCCGCCGCCCTGGTATTTCCCCGTGCGCCAGTCACTCGGCGCCGTGCTGCTCCAGGCCGGCCAGGCGGGTGACGCCGAGCAGGTCTACCGCGAGGATCTTCGAAGGAACCCGAACAACGGCTGGTCGCTGTTCGGGCTCGCCCAGAGCCTGCGCGCCCAGGGCAAGACGGCCGAGGCCGGGCAGATGGACGAGAGCTTCCGAAAAGCGTGGTCTCAGGCCGACGTCAGGCTGACCGCGTCCCGATTCTAGCGTCGAGACGCCCGGAGCGCCGCCGCTCCGGGCTACTTTCCCTTCTGGATGACTTCCGCCAGCTCTTTCGCGCGTCCCGTGTCGAGCGGACGCAGCCGATCCAGCACGCGGCGGGCGTCGTCCAGCCGGCCGAGCTTCACGTAGGCCTCCCCCAGGTACTCGAGCGCCTCCGGGTAGTTCGGGCGCAGCCGGAGCGCCTCGTCGTAGGCCTCGAGTGATTCAGGGTAGCGGCCCTGGTTTCGCAGCGCGAATCCCAGCTCGTTCCAGGCCTCAGGAAACGCGGGTTGCATCGTGACCGCGGCGCGCTGAGCCTCCACGGCGCCCTTCCAGTCCTTGGTGAGGCGCGCGCGAACTCCCCGGTCGTACTCGCGCTCGGCGCTTGGCGTCGCCGTCGGCTGCCGAACTTGACCGGCGGCTGGAGTGCTCGGCTCCGCGAGCCCGAGGGACGGCAGGAGCGCCGACGCCGAGATCAAGAAGCCCAGAACGAGGCGTCGCAGGATCATCTGGCTCGAGCCTTCCCTCTGCATGCCGCTAGCATAGCGCGCCGTTGTTCCGACGATCGTTACGACTTCTGGGCGCGGCCGGCCATGAGTGCCGCGACGGCCTGGAGGTCGGCTTCCGTGTCGACGCCGATCGTCGGCTCGGCCGTCTCGACGACAATGATGTCGATCCCGTTCTCGAGGAACCGGAGCTGCTCGAGCTTCTCGGTGAGCTCGAGCGGGGAAGGCGCCAGATGGTGGAACGCGTCGAGCGCCGCCTTGCGATACGCGTAGAAGCCCGGGTGCTTGAAGCGCACGACGCCGATGCCGTCGCGATCGTAGGGGATCGGGTACTTCGAGAAGTAGAGCGCCCGGCCGTCGACGCCGCAGACGACCTTGTTCACGTTCGGGTTGGAGACCTCGTCCGGCGCCAGTCGGATCTTGAGCGTGGTCACCTGCGTGTCCGGGCGCTCGCGGAACGGACCGACGAGAAGCCGGATGTGATCTGGCGTGATCAGCGGCTCGTCGCCCTGGACGTTGACGTACACGTCGGCGGCCCGGGCTTGCGCGACCTCCCAGATCCGGTCGGTGCCCGAGGGATGCTCGGACGAGGTCATGACGGTCGGGACCCCGTGCTTGGCGCACGCGTCGACCACTTCCCGGGAGTCGGTCGCGACCAGCAGATCCCCGAGGTCCGGCGCGCGCCGCGCCGCCTCGTAGACGTGGACGATCAGCGGCTTGCCGGCAATCTCGCGGAGCACCTTGCGCGGCAGGCGCGTGGACTGGAGGCGCGCGGGAATGACGCCCAGGACGCGGAGCGGCGGCGAATCGCTCACGGAAAGGCGCGGAGCGTACGGAGCTGCGCGGCGCGCGCGTCGCCGCCGGCGCCCGGCGCGAACGGCACGATCACCGGCTGCGTGAGCCCGGCCCTCGAGAACTCCGCGATGCGCTCGCGACAGAGGGCCTCCGGCCCCACGACGCCGAGCCCGTCGAGAAAGCGCGGCGAGACCTGCTTCACGGCACCGCCGCGGTCGCCGGCCCGCCAGGCCGCGTTCACCGCGTCGACCTCCTCGGCGAAACCGGCGTTCCGGAAGAAGCTCGCGTAGGCGTCCACCGTCGTGTAGCCCGTGATGTCCCGCGCCAGGGCCTCGCGCGCGGCGGCCGGGTCGTCGGTGACGCACGTGCGGATGAACGAGGCGATCTCGAAATCGGTGAGCGTGCGGCCGGCCTTCTTCGCCCCGGCTTCGAGGTGCTTGATCGAGGAAGGCACGGTCTCGGGCGGGATCCAGTTCAGCACCACCCCGTCGGCGATCTCGCCGGCCAGCTCGAGCATCTCCGGCCCGAGCGCCGCCAGGACGACGCGCACCGGCTTGATGGGCGGTGGGACCGTCAGGCGGAAGTTCTTCACCTTGTAGAACTTGCCCTCGAAGCTCACGCGCTCGCCGGAGGCGACCGCCCGGATGATCTGCACGGCTTCGCGAATCTGCTGGAGCGATGGCGCGAAGCTGAGCCCGTGCCAGTCCCCGACGATGACCTTGCTCGAGAGCCCGATGCCGAGCACCACCCGGTCGGGTGCCAGGTGATTGAGCGTGGCCGCGCTCTGGCCGAGGACGACGGGCGTTCGCGTCTGGACGGGTAAGACCGCGGAGCCGACGTGGAGTTGCTCGGTGTGGGTCGCGATCATCGCCATCAGCGTGATCGCGTCGTAGCCGGAGGCCTCACCGGTCCACGCTGCGTGGTAGCCGCGGGCCTCGGTCTCGCGCGCGACGGCCACGAACTCGGCCGCGGGCAGGGTGGCGAATGGAGCCAGGACGATCCCGAGTCGTGCCATGAGCCGCGAGTATACCGCCTCAGCCGTGGCCGTGATCGTGGTGGGCGTCGGGCGTGTGCGGGTGCTCGTGCTCCATCGGGCCGGTCGGATGCGGATGGCTGTGCGGCTCCGGGCCTTCCCAGCCCTCGTGGGCGTGCTGGTGGTGATCGTCGTGGACGTGCACGTGGATGTGCGTGCCCGTCGGATGGTGATGTCGATGCAAGTGGCGCTCGAGGACCAGGAGCCATGTCGCCAGCGCCATCAGCCCCGCGGCACCCAGGAGGCCGAGGGTCGGTGACTCGCCGAGCAGGAGGAGGCCACCGGCAGCGCCGAAGAACGGCGCCGTCGAGAAATAGGCGCCGGCTCGCGCCGCGCCGAGCTCCCGCATCGCCAGGATGAACAGGACGAGGCTCGTTCCGTAGCTCACGGCGCCGAGGGCCATGCCGAAGCCGATCGTCCCTGGAGACGGCCACGCCTGGCCGCTCGCGAGAGCCAGAAGGATGTTGACGCTCCCGGCGACCAGGCCCTTGACCTCCACGATCAGGAGCGGGTCCCCCTCCGCGATGAGACGGGTCAGATTGTTGTCGAGCGCCCAGAGGAAGCAGGCGAGCGTGACCACCGCCGCGCCGGTCGCGATCGCCGCGTCGCCGGGCGTCCAGCCCAGCACGATGCCGCCCGCAGCCATGACGATGGCGGCGACCGCGACGCGCGCGCCAAGATGCTCGCCGAAGACGATGCCGGCGAGAACGACCGTGAAGACGACCTCGAGGTTGAGAAGGAGCGCGGTCGTCGTCGCCGAGCTTCGCTCGAGGCCCCAGAGCAAGAGGGGCGGTGCGAGCACGCCTCCCGTGAGCACGACGCCGGCCAGGATCACGCGATCGCGCACGGTCAGCGGCCGGCCGGTCGCCGGCCGGCGGCGCCAGACGAGGCGCACCAGACCGAGAAACACGCCCGCCCCGAGGTAGAGCAGACCCGCCAGGAACAGCGGAGGCACGACGTCGAGCAGCCGCTTGGCGAGCGGCGCGCTGAGCCCGAAGGCGAGTGCGGCGATCAGGACCTTGAGGATCGCCATGACGAACGCGCCGCCATTGTACTCACGGCGCCTCTGATCGTCGTGCGCGCTGCAGGCCGTCGCGGGGCTGGGGCCCCGCCGGCCGAGGCGCGCCTCTGATCGTCGTGCGCGCTGCAGGCCGTCGCGGGGCTGGGGCCCCGCCGGCCGAGGCGCGCCTCTGATAGAGTGGCGCTTGATGGCCTCGCTCACCGAGCGCCCCGCCACTCCCGTTCGAGCGCCGCGCGGGACCGAGCTCAGTTGTCAAGGCTGGCCTCAGGAGGCGGCGCTCCGGATGCTCATGAACAACCTCGACCCCGACGTCGCCGAGCGGTGGGAGGATCTCGTCGTCTACGGAGGATCCGGCAAGGCGGCCCGCAGCTGGGAGGCCTATCACACGATCGTACGAACGCTCCGGCGCCTCGGGGGCGACGAGACCTTGCTCGTCCAGTCCGGCAAGCCGGTCGGAGTGTTCAAGACGCACCCGGACGCGCCACGGGTCCTCATCGCCAACGCCCTCCTCGTGCCCGAGTGGGGCGACTGGGAGCACTTCCGGCGATACGAGGCGATGGGGCTCACGATGTACGGTCAGATGACCGCGGGCTCCTGGATCTACATCGGCACGCAGGGCATTCTGCAGGGAACCTACGAGACCTTCGGCGCCTGCGCCCGCAAGCACTTCGGCGGCTCGCTGGCCGGTCGGCTCGTGCTCTCCGCCGGCCTCGGGGGAATGGGGGGTGCCCAGCCGCTCGCCGTCACCTTGAACGGCGGCGTCGGCCTCTTCGTCGAGGTCGATCGCGAGCGCATCGAGCGACGGCTCCGTCTCCGGTACGTCGACCGGGCGACATCGTCGCTCGACGAAGCCCTTCGCTGGGCCGAGGAAGCTCGGGCGCGACGCGAGCCGCTCTCGATCGCGGTTCACGGTAACGCCGCCGAGGTGCATCCCGAGCTCGCCCGCCGCGGCGCGCGTTTCGACGTGGTGACCGATCAGACGTCGGCCCACGACATGATCACCGGCTATATCCCGGCCGAGCTGACGGTGGAGCAGGCTCGGGCTCTGCGCGTGCGGGATCCCCGGGCGTACCGCAAGCGCGCGTACGAGTCGATTGCCGCGCAGATGCGCGCGATGCTCGAGCTCCAGCGGGCCGGCGCCATCCTCTTCGATTACGGCAACAACTTCCGGCGGGAGGCCGAGAACGCGGGCGTCTCCGACTTCAGCTATCCGGGCTTCGTGCCGGCGTTCATCCGCCCGCTCTTCTGCGAGGGGCAAGGGCCGTTTCGGTGGGTGGCGCTCTCGGGCGACCCCGAGGATATCTACGCGACCGACCGCGCGCTGATGGAGGCCCTTCCCGAGAACGAATCGCTCGTGCGCTGGCTCCGCCTCGCCCGCGAGCGCGTCAGCTTCCAGGGCCTGCCGGCGCGGATCTGCTGGCTCGGCTACGGCGATCGCGCCAGGGCCGGGAAGATCTTCAACGACCTCGTCGCGCGCGGCGTCGTGAAGGCCCCGATCGTCATCGGGCGAGATCATCTCGACTCGGGCTCGGTCGCCTCGCCCAACCGCGAGACCGAGTCGATGCGCGACGGCTCCGACGCGATCGCCGACTGGCCGGTGCTCAATGCGCTGCTCAACACGGCGTCGGGCGCCACGTGGGTCTCGGTGCACCACGGCGGCGGCGTGGGCATCGGCTACTCGATCCACGCCGGCATGGTCGTCGTCGCCGACGGCACGGCGGATGCCGCCCGACGGCTCGAGCGCGTGCTGACGACCGACCCGGGTACGGGCATCATGCGCCACGCCGATGCGGGCTATCCGGAGGCGGTCGCCGCGGCGCGCCGTCACGCCATCGATCTGCCGGGGATCACGACGTGAGGCGGGTGGACTACACCGTCTGGCTGGCGCCGGAGTGACCCTGAGGCTCGTCCCCGACCTGGTCCTGACCGAGCACGGCTTCACGTCGGGGCAGGCGGTGACCTTGGCCGGCGGCCGTATCGCCTCGGTCGAGCCGGTCGGCCGCGGCGAGCCCGGCGACGTCGCGCTCGCGGGCAAGGCGCTCTTGCCCGGCACCGTCAACGCACACTGCCACACCTTCCAGTCGCTGCTGCGCGGCCTCGGTGACGACCTCGACTTCGCGGGCTGGCGCGATCGCGTGCTCTACCCGTTCTCGGAGCGACTCGACCGCCGCGGGATCGCGCTGGGCGCGTCGTTCGCGTTCGCCGAGATGCTCCGGCACGGCGCCACGACGTGCGTGGACTTCTTCTACCTCCAGGACGACGGCAACGAGAACGCCGAGGCGGTGATCGAGGCCGCGCGCGCGGTCGGCATCCGTCTGGTCCTGGCGCGCACGATGTACGACTGGGCGGGCGCGCCCACGCGGTATCGGGAGTCCGTCGCGGACGCGGCCCGGCGCACGCGCGAGCTGATCGCGGCGCACCGCGGCGACGAGACTACGCTGGTCCAGCCGGCGCCTCACAGCCCTCACGGCGCCTCCCCCGCGATGATCCGCGCCGGGTTCGAGCTGGCCGAAGCGGAGGCCACGCGGTTTCACATCCACGTCGCCGAAGGACGCTACGAGGGCGAGCGGACGCTCCGCGAGCACGGCGCCACGCCGATCCGCTTCCTCGATCGCCTCGGCGTGCTCGGCCCGCGCATGATCGGCGTCCACTGCGTGTGGCTCGACGACGAGGAGGTGGCGCTGATGGGCACGCGGCGCGCCGCGCTCGCCTACTGCCCGAGCTCCAACATGTTCCTCGGCGACGGCATCACGCGCCTGCCCGAGCTGCGCCGGGCCGGCGTCCGGGTCGGCCTCGGCACCGACGGCGGGTGCACCAACAACCGACTCTCGGTCTTCGAGGAGATGCGCATGGCGGCGCTCCTCCAGCGGGTGCGGCTCCTCGACGGCGGCGCGCTCGACGCGGCGACCGCGTTCGAGCTGGGCACCAGCTCGGGCGCCGAGATCCTCGGGCTCGAAGCGGGCGCGATCGCTCCGGGGCAGCTCGCCGACCTCGTCGCGGTGGATCTGGGCGATCCGTCGCTGCATCCGCGGATCGACCTGCTGAAATCGGTCGTGTACGCGATGTCCGACCGCGCCGTCACGGACGTCTGGGTCCACGGCCGGCGCGCCGTCGAGTCGGGTCGCCTCGTGAGCCTCGACGAGCGCGAGCTCCTCGCGGACGTGCGCGAGCTGACCAGAGGCTGGCGCATGCCCGAGGCCGTCGCGCCGTGATCGATCTGGACGGCGGCGCGCTCTCGCTCGAGGCGGTCGAGGCCGTCGCGCGGCGCGGCGAGGAGGTGAGGCTCTCGCCGGCCGCGGCGAGGACGCTCGGCGCCTCGCGCGCCTTTGTCGACCGGCTGGCGGCGGGCGTCGAGCCGATCTACGGGATCACGACCGGGGTGGGGAAGCTCAAGGACGTCGTCATTCCACCCGGCGAGCGCGCCGAGCTCCAGCGAAACCTCGTCCTGAGCCACGCCGGCGGCATGGGCGCTCCGCTTCCGGACGTCGAGGTCCGCGCGATCATGCTGCTGCTCGCGGCCTCGCTCGCGCGCGGCGCGTCCGGGGTGAGACCCGCGGTCGTCGAGACGGTGATCGCGTGCCTGAACCGGCGCGTCCATCCGATCGTGCCCGAGCTCGGGTCGGTCGGGGCGTCGGGAGATCTTGCGCCGCTCGCCCACGTGGCGCTCTGTCTGGTCGGCGAGGGCGCGGTCTCGGACGGCGACGGTCAGATTCCGGCCGCCCAGGCGCTCGCGCGCGCCGGCCTCCGGCCGCTCGTCCTCGAGACCAAGGAAGGCCTGGCGCTCCTCAACGGGACCCATCTCATGGCCGCGCTCGGCGCGCTGGCGATCCTCGATGCCGGACGGCTCGCGCGCCTGGCCGACGTCACAGGCGCGATGTCGCTCGAGGCGTTGATGGGCTCGAACGCCGCGTTCGATGCGAGGATCCACGCGCTCCGTCCTCATCCGGGCCAGCTCGCGACCGCCGCCAATTTGAGGAAGCTCACGGCCGAGAGCGCCATCATCGCCTCGCACCGCGACTGCACACGGGTCCAGGACGCCTACAGCCTGCGGTGCATGCCGCAGGTGCACGGCTCGGCGCGCGAGGCGGTGGCCTTCGCGCGGTCGATCGTCGAGCGCGAGCTCGGGGCGGTCTCCGACAATCCGCTGGTGTTCCCCGACGACGGCACGGTGCTGAGCGGGGGCAACTTCCACGGGGAGGTTCTCGGGCTCGCCCTCGACACGTTGAGTCTCGGGCTCGGCCAGCTCGCCGGAATCTGCGAGCGCCGGATCGATCGGCTCGTGAACCCGCTGACGAACGAGGCGCTGCCACCGTTCCTCTCGCCGCACGGCGGCGTCCACTCCGGCTACATGATCGCCCAGTACGGCGCCGCGGCGCTGGCGTCCGAGCTCCGGACGCAGGCCGTCCCGGCAAGCGTGGAATCGATCCCGACCTCGGGGCTGCAGGAGGACTACAACTCGATGGCGGCGGGCTCGGCGTTGAAGGCGCGCCGCGCGGTGGGGCTCGCGCGCCGGGTGATCGCGATCGAGCTCTTGCTGGCGGCTCAGGCGCTCGATTTCCGCGCGCCGCTGGTGCCGGGACGCGGCAGCACGGCGGCCCACGCCGCCGTGCGCGCGCGGATCTCGCCGCTCGACCGCGACCGCTATCTGAAGGCCGACCTGGACGCCGCGCTGGAGCTCTGTGAGGAAGGCGCCGTGCTCGCGGCCGTGGAAGCCGCGATCGGACCGCTGGAGTGAGGGCGCGCGAGCGCTACCGGCTGATTCCGTCCCGGTCGGCGGACGGCACGTCCGCCGGCCGGCCCTTCGTATTCTTGAAGTGGCCCTCGAAGAGCACGCCCTCCTCGACGACGATCACCGGGGCCTCGACGTCGCCGTAGACGCGGGCGGCGCCCCGCAGCTCGACTCGCTCGGTGGCGAAGACGTTGCCGATGACCTCACCGTTGATCAGCACGACCCCGGCGCGCACGGAGGCGTTGACGCTGCCCTTCTCGCCGATGATGAGGCTGTCGCTGGTGACGATCTCGCCGCTGAACTTGCCGTTCAGCATGACGGTGCCCTTGAAGGTGTACTTGCCCTCGATCTCGGAGCCTTCGTCGATGAAGGCCGTGAGGTCGCTGCTCCGGCTCGCCGGCTTGCTCTTGCGCCACCGCATAGCGTTTCGGCCCGGCGGGGGCCGACTACCTCTGCCCGCTCAGCTGCGCGGCTCGGGTGTCGTCCATGAGATAGATCGGCCGGTGGCCGTTGGGCTGCTCGTTCATCTTCGAGACGTTGCCGTTGAAGAAGCCGCCCTTCGAGATCACGAGCGAATCGGTCGTGATGTTGCCGGTGACGCGGCCCGAGTCGGTGATCTCGACATTCCCGGTCGCGATCATGTTGCCCTGGTAGTGGCCCATGATGATCGCGTCGACCGTCTGGACGTTGGCGTTGACCACGCCCTTCTCGCCGATGACGAGCTTGCCGCCGACGTTCATCTCGCCGCCGACCTCGCACTCGACCTGGATCGAGTCGGCGATGTCGAACTTGCCCTCCATGCGCGCACGCTCGCCGACCACCGACAGCAGCGGAATCGTCGGGGCGGCGGGCTGCCCGTTCTCCGACGCCGGCAGAGACCCCGGCTTCTGGGCACCCTTCTGGTTACTGAACATCGGAAAACTCCTTACGCTGTGAGGCCGCTCGGATGAGCGGGGAGGCTCAAACTCAGCATCTTCAGGCGTAGCACCCCCGAACAGGCGGTGTCAACCTTTGCGGCGCGGCCCTTCCGGTGGTGCGTGGAGGCTTCGAAGCGTCTCCCGGTTGTGCCCGGCTCGACGGCCCCCGACCTGGGCAAACGTGGCTAGAAGGAGCGGATGAGCCGCTCGACCCGCTCGTCGTGGGACTGGAACGGATCCTTGCAGAGGATCGTCTCGCGCTCCGGGTCGTTGAGCTTCAGGTAGACCCAGTCGACGCGGTAGTCCTTGCCCTTCAGGTTCGCCTGCCGGATGAACTCGCCGCGCAGGCGCGCGCGCGTGGTCTGCGGCGGAACGTGCTTGGCCTGCTCGATGGTCTCGTCGTCGGTGATCCGGTCGACGTGATCGTTGGCGATCATGCGGTAGTAGACGCCCTTGTCGGGCCGGATGTCGTGGTATTGAAGATCCAGCAGCGACACCTTCGGATCGCGCCAGGACAGCCGGTGGCGATTCATGAAGTTGTCGATGAGCTGGCGCTTGATCACCCAGTCGAGCTCGCGGCCGAGCTGCATGGGGTCGGACTCGAGCTTGGTGAGCACGTCGGTCCAGCGGGCGAGGACGTCCTTGGTCGTCGCGTCGGCGTTGATCGAGGCGACGTACCGCGTGGCGTACTCGAGGTACTCGAGCTGCATCTGGAGCGCCGTGATCGAGCGCCCGTCCTTCAGCTTGATCGCCTCGCGCAGAGTCGGATCGTGCGAGATGTCGCGGATCGCCTGCACCGGCGACTGCAACGAGTAATCGCGGTCGAAGAACCCGTCCTCGATCATGTCCAGCACGAGCGCGGTCGTCCCGATCTTCAGATAGGTCGCCACCTCGGACATGTTCGAGTCGCCCACGATGACGTGAAGGCGCCGGTACCGCTCGGCGTCGGCGTGCGGCTCGTCGCGGGTGTTGATGATCGAGCGCGACGACGTGGTGGCGCCGGAGATCTCCTGGCAGATGTGCTGGGCCCGCTGCGACAGGCAGTAATGGAACCCACGCGGCGTCTGGAGCACCTTGCCCGCCCCGGCGAAGATCTGCCGGGTCACGAAGAAGGGGATGAGGGCCTCGGCGAGTCGCTGGAACGAGACGTCACGAGAGACCAGATAGTTCTCGTGGCAGCCGTAGGAGTTACCGGCCGAGTCGGTGTTGTTCTTGAAGAGCAGGATGTTGCCGGAGATCCCGTCCTCCCGCAGGCGCTTCTCGGCCTGGTGCAGGAGGTCCTCGACGATGCGCTCGCCGGCCTTGTCGTGGATGACCAGCTCGGCCACGTCGTCGCACTCGGGCGTCGCGTACTCGGGATGGAACCCGGTGTCGAGGTAGAGCCGGGCGCCGTTTTCCAGGAAGACGTTCGCGTTGCGGGCGCCGGGAATGACCTTCTCGAACAGGTAACGGGCGACGTTGTCGGGCGACAAGCGACGTTGACCGTTGAGGGTGCAGGTGAGGCCGTACTCGTTCTCGAGGCCGAAGATCCGACGCTTCATGGGCCTGTCCTGCCCAAGCGTAACACGGCTTACCTCGCCGTGCCCAGGAGTTGCCCCAACGCCTCCAGCGGGATGCGGCGAAACTTGCGCCGCGCCTTCGTCCGGTCGAGCACGGCGACCTCGAGGTCGCGCTCGGTCAGCGTCTTGTTCTGCGTGACCGTGAGGGCGCGCACGCCGAGCTGCACCGCGTCGCCGAGCTCCATGCCTTCCTTGTGGTGATCCTTGAGAAATCGGCGGATCTCGTCGGACTGGCCGCCCATGGCCGCGTAGTTCCGCTCGTCCTCGATCGTGCCGTCGTAGAGGATGTGGTAGATCTCGTTGCGCGCGCCGTTGGCATCGCCGACTTCGGCCACCAGCACCTCGACCTCGAACGGCTTGATGTCCTGCGTGAAGATGTTGCCGAGCGCCTGCGAATAGGCGTTGGCCAGGGCCTTGGCCGTCACGTCGCCTCGGCTGTACGAATACCCCTTCACGTCCGCGTGCCGGATGCCCGCGATGCGGAGATTCTCGAACTCGTTGTACTTACCGACGCCGGCGAACGCGATGCGGTCGTAGATCTCGGAGATCTTGTGCAGGAGCGTGGACGGATTCTCGGCGACCAGGAGGATGCCGTCGCCGTACTCGAGCGTGACGAGGGACCGGCCCCGCGAGATGCCCTTGCGGGCATACTCGGCCTTGTCCTTCATCATCTGCTCGGGGCTCACATAGTAGGGGAGCGGCATGGTCAGGCCCCGTTTCCGCTGCGGGAACGCTCGGCCAGGATCGCTTCGCAGAGGCGTCGCACTTCGTCGTCCGGAACGTCCCCGAAGCCGGACCGCGTGATGGTCTTCACCGAGGGGAAGATCCCGCGCACCAGATCGGGTCCGCCCGTCCCGACGTCCTCGTCGGCGGCGTCGATGAGCGCCTCGAGCGTGACGCGCAGCGCCTCGTCGCGCGACATGTCGCGCTTCCAGAGCTTCTTGAGCGAGTCACGCGCGTCCTTCGAGCCCGAGCCCTGGGCGTCGAAGTTGGTCTCCTCGTAGCGGCCGCCGGTGATGTCGTACTTGAACAGCCGGCCCAGTCCCGCCTTCTCGTCGAAGCCCGCGAAGATCGGGACCACGACCAGGCCCTGCATCGCGGCGGGCAGGTTCATCCGGATCATCTGACTCAACCGGTTCGCCTTGCCCTCCAGCGAGAGGTTCTCGCCCTCGACCTTCTCGTAGTGCTCGAGCTCGGTCTGGAAGAGCTTCGCCATCTCCATGGCCGGGCCGGCGGCGCCGGCGATGCCCACGCCGGAGAGCTCGTCGGACTTGAAGATCTTCTCGATGCGGCGGCTGGCGACCTGATAGCCCGCGGTGGCCTGGCGATCGCCGGCCATGATCACCCCGTCGCGGTAGCGTACCGAGAGCACCGTGGTGCCGTGAATGGGCTCGGGAGCGGCCGCAGCCTGCGGAGCTTCGTGACCGGGGATCAGATGCGGCGACTCCCGGCGGAGCACGTCGAGGAAGCTGGAGTTGGAGTAGTCGTTGAAGAGCGACCGCCAGCGCTCGTCCATCGTCACATCCCGGACGCGCGCGAGATGTTGCGCAGGAGATCCGCGGCCGTCGGCGACTCGGTCAAGAGCTGGCGCACGTGCGCCTCGGTGCCCCGCAGGGGCTCCAGCATGAAGATCTTCTTCAGCGGGCCCTCCTTGAGGTCGAAGATCACCGAATCCCAGCTCGCCGAGACGATCTCGTCGGCGTAGCGCTGCAGGCACATGCCGCGGAAGTAGGCGCGGGTGTCCTTGGGCGGATCGTAGATGGCCTTCGAGATCTCGTCGTCCGTCGCGATGCGGTCGACCGCCTCGGACTCCTCGAGCTTGTAGTAGAGGCCGCGGCCGGGCCGGATGTCGTGGTACTGGAGATCGATCATCGCCACGCGCGAGTCGTTCCACTCCAGCTCGTGCTTGGCCATGTAGTTCTCGATCAGCTGCCGCTTGATCACCCAGTCGAGCTCGCGGCCGAGCTGCATCGGGTCCTCGGCCAGCCGGTCGAGCGTGTTCTCCCAGCGGGCCAGCACCTCGCGGACCCACGGCTCGGCCTCGCGGTCGCGATAGTAGCGGTGCGCCAGCGCGAGGAACTCGCGCTGCAGGTCCACCGCGGTGATGCTCCGTCCGTCCTTGAGCCGGATCGTCTCCCGGCAGGTGAGGTCGCGCGACACCACGCGGAAGGCGCCCACCGGACCGTCGACCGAGAGGTCGCGCTCGATGAAGTCGTCCTCGACCATGCTCAGCACGATCGCCATCGTGCCGACCTTGAGGTAGTTGGAGACCTCGCTCATGTTGGCGTCACCGACGATGACGTGGAGGCGACGATACTTCTCCGGGTCGGCGTGCGGCTCGTCGCGCGTGTTGATGATCGGGCGCGAGTGCATCGTCTCGAGGCCCACTTCGGTCTCGAGGAAGTCGGCGCGCTGGGAGATCTGGTAGTCGCACGGATCGGCGTTGTTCTCGGCGCCCACCTTGCCGGCACCAGTGAAGATCTGGCGGCTCACGAAGAACGGCATCATGTGCTGCACGATGCGAGCGAACGGCACCTTCCGGTCCATCAGGTAGTTCTCGTGGGTCCCGTACGAGTTGCCCTTGCTGTCGGTATTGTTCTTGTAGATCAGGATCCGCTGCTCGGGCGGGGAGACGGCTTCGGCTCTCTGCCGTGAAAGATTCAGGATCCGCTCGCCGGCGCGGTCCCAGATGACGAGGTCACGCGGGTTGGTCGTCTCGGGGCTCGAGTACTCCGGATGCGCATGGTCCACGTAGAAGCGCGCGCCGTTGGACAGGATCAGGTTGATCAGGCGCGATTCTTCTTTGGAGGTGCCTTCCTTCTCCTCCATGTACTCGAAGCCGCGCGCGTCGCGCAGCGGGCTCTCGGCCTCGTAATCCCAGCGCACGCGCGAGGAGCGGAACGTCTCGTAGGAATTGATCAGCAACAGCGAGGAGAGGATCGGGTTGAAATCGGGCTGATTCCTGACCGTGATCCCGTACTCGGTTTCGATGCCCATGACTTTCGGGATCGCCATGCCGTCCCCTAGAGAGATCGCCCCCCGGTATCGAGATCACTGAGGGGGAAATGGGGGGGCGTCCGAGGCCCCCCCATTGCTAAACGGTGGGGGGCTCGCGCGGAGCCCCCCGCTGCGTTACAGGTACTGACCCGTATTGACGACCCTCTCGACGCTCCGGAGCTTCTCTTTCGTCTCGCCCATGAGCGGCTTCACGTAGACGATCCGCTCACCCTTCTTGCCGGCGATCTTGGCCCAGTCGTCAGGGTTGGTAGTGTTGGGGAGGTCTTCGTTCTCCTTGAACTCCTCGCGGACGGCGGTGAGCAGGTCGTCGGCCATGATGCCCTTCTCGCCGCGGCCGATGTAGCGCTTGAGGGCGAGCTTCTTGGCGCGCCGCACCACCGACTCGATCATGGCGCCGGACGAGAAGTCCTTGAAGTAGAGGACCTCCTTGTCGCCGTTGGCGTAGGTGACCTCGAGGAAGCGGTTCTCTTCGCTCAACGCGTACATCGCCTCCACGGTCGTGGCGATCATGGAGTTGATGGCGCTGCCGATGTCCGTGCCCCGT
>QHSQ01000475.1 GCA_003221615.1 Candidatus Rokuibacteriota bacterium
CGGGACGGCACGCGTGGAACCAATTGCTCCGGCGGCTCGAGGGGCTGGGGAAGGAGGGCGAGTAATGGCATGGCTGAACGTCCTCGGGCTGATCCTCAATCTTGTGGGCTCCGGCATCGCCGCGATTGGAGTCATTGCGTCTCGAGCGGCGATCGATCGGATGACGGGGTCTTACTATGGCGGTCCAAACCCAGACGCCCAGGCTGATCGCAGGAGGCAGTCGAATCTCGGCGATCACCGGCCTGGGCACTTTGTGCATTGGCTTCGCGTTACAAATCATTACGAACTGGCCCCGATGAGCTCGCTCGGTTTCCGCCCTTCGAGGCCTTCATCCGCGAGCACGAAGACTGCGGCGTGCTGGACCGGGCTCGAAGGCGATCGCGGCGCCTCTCGGTGAGTTCTACGACGTCACACAGTTCGCCGCGATTTCCGGATACCGCGTCCGCCGTGATTACACGGCTGGCACGGGCATTCGTCAAGGATCTGACGGACGCTCTGGACGACGACCCCATCAGGTGGCCGCTAAGTTATTACTCGATCGGCAGAATCATTCGATCCTCGCGGCGCGGCGCTGTGGTACGCCGAATGCAACGTTAGCGTTGCGTCAATCGTGACAGGGGAGGAATCACATGAGGCATGCCATACACGTTTCCAGAGTTGTGCTCGCGGTGGCCGTCGCGCTCGGCATCGCGGTGAGTGCCTGGGCCCAGACGACGGGCACCGGCGCATTCGCGAGCCTCTCACCCGGCGATCAGAAGATCGCGCGGGCACTATTCGAGGCGCAGACCACGAGTGGCGGGGCGACGCCGCTCACGCTCGACCAGATCGCAGAAAAGAAGAAGGCGGGCCACACCGGTTGGGGCGAGGTTTTCAAGCAAATGAAGGCGCAGGGCCTGGTGACGGACAAGAACCTTGGTCAGGCCGTCAGCAGCTTCGAGCGCCATCATCCTGAGCTCGCGGCCAAGCCGGACGTCTCAAAGCCAGAAAAGCTGGAGAAGCCCGACAAGCCGGAGAAGCCCGACAAGCCGGAGAAGATAGACAAACCGGCGCGGCCGGAACGACCGGGCCGCTGATCGCGCGTGACCCGTCGGCGCGGCGGAACCGCGCTCCTCGGGCTCGTCCTGGCGATCGTGGGCGTCCGCCGGCGATCGCCCAGGACGAGGCTTTCGAGGTCGATACCGCCCTCCTGCCAAAACGATTCCCAAGGTGATTGTCGAGTCGATTGACTCCTTGGGTCGCTCTGAGCACCACAGGACCTGGCCGAACCACCAGCACTCCGCTCCGCGTGGTCAACGAAACTGATCGGCTGCTCGTAGCGAGCATGTACCGCTAACGCCGAAGCTGGGTCCGTATTCGTGAGAGCACTCGCCTCGTCGCATTGTTAGCCCCAGAAGCGGCCCTAGTAGTGAATGGCCCGGGGGGGGGCGGGAGAGGACCTTCGATGCCGCGCGACCCATCGAAGAAGAACTTCATCCTGTTCTTCGTTCTCCTCGGTGCCGCAGTTCTCCTGGTCGCCGCCGCCGCCATCCTGATCGGTTACTTCTTCGTACAGCCCAAACCACAGTTCGGCGAGTCGCGCCTTGAGGAGATCGTCGTCGTGTACCGTGAGGCTGGCGACGCAGCCGCCCAAAGGACTGGACGCGCGGGGCGTCCCCAATCCTAGGAGCGTTCCGGGGCTGACATGAGCACGACGGTGCCCGTGGTCGGTCCGATGCGCCGCACGAGATCTGCTTACTACGGGTCGGTGAGTTGAGACGCTACGTCAGCAACGCCCTTGCTTCGCAAGTCCCGGCGGGCAGCCTTTCCCTTCGTGCCGAGTCCAGCGGTCCTCGCGTTCGCGCCAGTTCCGCTCATGGTCCTCTTCGTGCCATTCGCGCCCGTAATGTCCCTCCCAACGCGGCGGCGCATCGCGACGCCATTCCCGCCAGTGCGGCGGAGGCACTCGGTAGTAGCCGACCGGGACTTGGAGAATCGGGGCCGGGACGTACATCGGTGCGACGCCCGCCCACGGACCGTTCCAGCTCGGTCCGACGTACCATCCGCCGCTCTCGAATGCCCAGTATTGATGGGCGTAGAAGAAGACGTTCGTGGGAGTGCTGGGCGCATAGTAGACCGGCATACCCGGGATGACCACGAAGGCCGGCGGAGCCGGCAAGTGAATCCCGACATCGACCCGCACTTGCGCCTGACCCGATCCTGCGACGGTTATGGTGAGCATCGCCGCGAGCACAACGATGACCGTGATGATCGCCCGCCAAGTCATATCGCTTCCCTCTTCGTCGGATCGGATATGGGAGTGAACATCGCTCGTCACGCGGGCTCGCCCGCGCCGGAGCAACAACGTGCTTTGTCCTAGAAGCGCAGCGTAAGGCCCGCCGAAACTCCCCAGTCGGCCGCGCCGTCGGTCAGCCCCTTGGTCACAGCCCCGGTGAGCTTCAGCCACTTCGTAACTCTGAATTCGGCCCCACCGCGGAGCTCGACGGGATCCGCCTGACCGCGCGAGATCGCGGTCGAGCCATCGAGGAAGGCGAACAATGACAGCGGCTGAACCACTGCGTAGGCGGCGCCCACGCTCCAGCCAAACGAGTTGCGGAAGTCCGTCCCGGGCGGATCGCCGATGAACGTGTACGCCAGGGTCACATAGCCAAACAGGGCCCCAATGAGGCGCTTGCTGACGTCCACGCCGAGAGTCTCATCGAACTCGCCCGTGCCGAGCCCGCGATCCGCGTCGGCCGTGGGAAACTTGATCTTCAGATACGGTGTGATTTCAGGGATGAAGTCCCGTTCCTCGACGAGGACGAGCGAGGCCTTTAACAGTACGTCGCCGAGGCCTTCCTCACTGCTAGAGGTGCTCGGCTGCGCGAGCTTGCCCTTCTGGCCTTTACGTGACGCGACCCCACCGCCTGTGATGACGACGTTCTGGCCGTGCTGATAGAGGAATGGCACCGTCAGGTTCAGCCAGAAGCGGTCGAAGGGCCTCACGCCCAGCGTGAACGGGATGTAGACGATCGTCGTGTCCGTGCCTGTGCCGTAGTCCCCGACTGAGTAGTTGACCGAGGTCGAAAGCGACACCCGGGGCTCATCTTGCGCTAGGACGGGGACGGCGCCGA
>QHSQ01000331.1 GCA_003221615.1 Candidatus Rokuibacteriota bacterium
GTGTCCGAAACCAAGATTCGCGGCCGGCTCTCGGGCCACAGCGCACGGATGGTGGTGTCGAGGGTCGCGAACAGCTTGTCGGCGACGAATACGTGCGAGCCGGTGAGCGCGCGCATCAGCGACGACTTGCCCGCGTTGGTGTACCCGACCAGCGCGACGCGCAGCGCCTCCTGACGCCTCGCCCGTCGCGTCTTCGACTCGTCATCGATGGCGGCCAGCTCCGCCTTGAGCTCGGAGATGCGGTCGCGGATCTTGCGGCGATCGAGCTCCATGGAGGACTCCCCCGCGCCCCTCAGCCCGATGCCGCCGCGCTGGCGCTCGCCGCCGCCGGTCTCCCGCAACCGGGGCGCTACATAGGTGAGCCGCGCGATCTCGACTTGCAGCCGCGCCGGTCGGCTCGACGCGTGACGATGGAAGATCTCGATGATCACACCCGTGCGATCCAGGACCTCCGCGGCCGAGGTCGCGCGCTCGATGTTGCGGAGCTGGCGAGGCGACAGCTCGTGGTCGATGACGACAACGGTGGCGCGCGGCTCCCCGGTGGGCGCTGGCGGCGCCGCGAGGTCCAGCGGTTGGGTCTCGCCCTTCTTGCCGGGAGGGCCCTTGGGGACGACACCCGTGCCGCCGGTCCAGGCGGCCAGCTCCACGAGCTTGCCCTCGCCGAGCAGCGTGGTGGCGCCGAGGCTCTTGCGCTTCTGCGTCACCTCGCCGACGACCTCGAAGCCGAGCGTCTCGCACAGACGCTTGAGCTCCTTCAGCGAGGACTGCTGTTCCGCGGCGGTGACGCCTGAAAGTTGCACGCCGACGAGCACCGCCTTGTGGCGCGGGGCTTCGGTGGGGGCTGGAGACTCCATGCTGGTCGCGCTAGCCTTGTACGCTTCGACCGTCCACGCTGGCATCCCGCCGGAGTCCGCAGAACGCCGAGCGTCAGTCGGAATGCAGACCAGTCTAACTGAAGATCAGCGGTACTGCTCCCCGAGGAAGCGCTTGAGCGTCTCACCGGCTGCCTGAACGACTATCCATCGCGGCCGCCGATGGCACTGTGGGCCGGATCGATTGACCTGAGGTGCTGCGTGTGCGAGACTGGGGCTGGTTCTGGTTAGCTCAAGGTTTGGTAGCTCGTCCTCAGAGACAAGAGCGAGACACACGCCGCGCGAGGATCCAGTTCGCGCGGCGTTTTTGTTTGCCCTCGAGTTTCGCGGGGTAACACCTTCGGTGACCGGAATACGAGACAACCGGGGTTCGCCCCGAAGGAAAGGTTCTAGTTATGGCACACGGTCGAGTCAAGTGGTTCAACGATGCGAAGGGCTTCGGCTTCATCACGCAGGAGAGTGGCGAGGACGTCTTCGTCCACTTCAGCGCCGTCGCCGCGCAGGGCTTCAAGAGTCTGGCGGAAGGTGACCAGGTGGAGTTCGAGGTGACACGCGGCCCCAAGGGTCTCCAGGCCGCGAACGTTCGCAAGGCCTAGTTCGAGGATCCCCGGCGCCGGACAGGGCGAGTACTCTGCGCCGACGCCGGGGCCGTCAGCGCCGAGGTGCTTCGGAGTCGAGCTCTCAGGTGAGGCGAAACGACTCGCTGACTCTGATGCCGTAGTCGCAGTGCCTGGAATACGACCTGATGGTGCAGGCGAAGAACCTGCATTCGCCGGCAGGGTCGATGGCGCTAGCAAATCATCCGGTCGCGTGGGTGGCGTGTCGGGCGACCGTAGTACGCCCTCAGCCGCATCTCGTCGGACCCCGTGACCGGCCGTGACGGATCGTAGCTCGGCGCGCCCAGGATGCGCTCGATCGGAAGGTCGACGTGAACGGTGAGCTCGATCCAGCTCACCCAGGCGATCCACTCCGACGGGACGAGAACGCGTCTCCCCGGCAGTCGGTGACGCGCATTGACGACGAGGTCGCAAAGAGCCCAGGAGCCGTCGTCGATCAGAAAGCCCTCGACGTGGCCGACGTCGCCGTTGGTGCCCCTGACGTCGTAGCCCCGGATCAAGCGCGTGCTCCTGAGGTGCGGATCGCCAGGCCGCCGTCGCGCTTCTCGCAGCGGCCGGGTGCCTGGCACGGACGCACATCGTGCAGCGCGCGCGTGGCCGGAGTCCAGAGGAACCCTCCGAGCGCCCAGTAGTACGGCAGCGTGTAGCATTCGCGGGACAAGGCGATCTTCCGGCGCCCGACCGGCGGGTCGCTGTCGATGCCGGGACAGCGCCGGATCTGCTCGCGGCTGAGCGACGCGACGATCTCGTGATGAGCCCAGTCCGGTAGACGCACGGCGGCTGGCGAAAGCAGCACCCGCCGGCCCGGCAGCCAGTGCCTGGTGTCGACGACCAGGTAGCGCACCGTCCATCGCCGGTCGTCGAAGTAGAGATCGTGCACGCGTCCGATGTCGCCGTCGGCCGCGTGAAGCATCGGTTTTCACTCTAGCGAGGCCGCATGAGCAGATCGTGAGAGCACGGTGAGAAGTCTGATCAGGCATTGCCGCGATCGCTTCTCAGCCTATCCTCATCCTCCTCTCACACTCCCCTGTCACTCTTACTGAAGGGGGAGCCGATGAAGAACATAGTGGTAGCGCTCGCGACAGGCCTGGTGATCGTCAGCGTCGGTATGCCAAAACCGGCAGCCGCCCAGGACTCGACGGGGGACATGACGGCCACGACCCGCAACACGGCCGCGATTTCGCGGCGTATGACGGGCGAGGTACTCGCCGTCAATCGCGGCGCGGAGGCGCTGACCCTGAGATCGATGACCAACGGCAAGGAGACGGACGTGATCTTTTCCGTCCAGGACGCGGCGGCGCCCGTACTGGACGTGCTCGAGCCGGGGGATCTGGTGCTGGTGACGTACGTCCGCGTCAACGACCAGCTTCGGGCTCAGCGGATCGTGAGAGTAGAGGGATCGCCGCAACAACGGTAGGAGGGTTCTCGAGTAGGAGGGTTCTCGTGATGGAGAAGAGAATCGGAGCGGGTCTGGTGGCTGGTCTGATCGCTGGGATCGTCTTCACGCTGGTCGCCCTGTTCCTCAAGACGACGTTGCCCGACGGCGAACAGACGTCGATGCTGGTCGTCGCGGCCGAGGCGCTCCATTCCCACGGCTGGGTCGCCGGATGGATCGCGAGCCTCATCTATACCGCGATCATCGGCGGGGTCTTCGGCTGGCTGGTCAGAGCCGAGACTTCGAACGAGCCGCGGATGATGATGTGGGGCGGTCTGTACGGCCTGGCCTGGTGGATCGTGAGCGGCCTGCTGGTGATCCCGGCGCTGCTCGCAAAGATCCCCTTGTCATCCGCCGCGCTCGACGCGGTGAGGCCGGTGGTCCTCGCGTCGCTGATCGAGCATCTGCTGTACGGCGTGATTCTCGGATTCGTCTTTGCTCTGCTCACGACGTACGTCGATCCGCGGCACCACGCCGTGACGCACCATGCCGCCTGATCCCGGATCGGCGACCGGGAGCCGCCACGGGGCGGATCTGACGACCGCGTTCGGCCTCGGCAAGGAAGAGGTTCGGCGCATCGTCATCGACAAGCTCCGGGTTGTCTACCACGACTGGCACTTCGCCGAGGTGCCGTTCGCCGACGTCCTGTCGGATGCGGGCGAGCGCCGAGAAGACCCGCGCGCGTTCGTCATCGCGCTCGTCGCAGCCCTGCTGGGGGGCATCTCCGACGCGATCGAAGGGAACAACGAGGCCATCGCGGCGGCGCTCGCGCGGCGCCGCCGTGCTCGGCCGCGCGCCCGAAACCCATGAGGTCACGTGTTTGAGCGACCGGTTGGCGCGGAGCCTCGCGGAGCGGGCGCTCCGTGGAGAAGGCCCTCTGTGCTCAGGTCTTCATCGACATCCGGCCAGTGGATCGCGAATCCGCCGCCGGCGACACGCCAGTTGGCGCGCTGCTCAGGCGTCGCCGACAGAAGGCGCGGATACCACGTCAGAGGCACCGAGATGGTGCGGCCGTCCAGGAGATCGACGACCAGGACGTCTTCGGTAAATCGGACGTCCCTCACACGCTCGCCCGCGCGGCTCGCGGGGTCCGTCAAAGGGTGAGCAGGCGCGGCCTGGCGACGATGAAGGCCCGGCACATAACTTATTTGGCTTTACCAGCGGACGTAGCTTCTTGGACTTCTTCCAATCTGCCGGTTCTTACGTCGTAAATGTACCCGTGGATCGGAATCGACTTCGGAATCAGCGGATGATTGCGAATGCGCCTCACGTCGGCGAGGACCGCGGCCGCATTGTCCCTCATCGTGAGCCAATCAATGAACTCACCTTCAGTCGATCCGGGACCTTTCCCGACATCGCGAAAGCCGCTGGGCGTGAGCTCTGCGGTCTCGAGGCTACTGGCAAGGAGATTTCGCATCACCTCGTCGGTGAAGAACAGCATGCCGCAGTCAGTGTGGTGGATGACGAAGAACTCATTCGTGCCGAGCAGCTTGTAGGAGATGACCAGGGAGCGGAGCGCGTCGTCGCTCGCGCGGCCGCCTGCATTGCGAATCACGTGGGCATCGCCCTCCGCGAGTCCGGCGTATTTCGCCGGATCGAGCCGGGCGTCCATGCACGTGAGAATCGTAAAGTGACGCGCCGGAGGTATGGTCAGCTTGCTCTTCGCGCCAAACGTCGCCGCGTAGCCCGCGTTCGCCTTCAGAACTTCTGGTAGCACGCTCATCGTTATCCTCCCCTCCCGCTCACCCAGGGAGGCGAGCGTCCACGCGGAAAAGTTGAGACGGCGGCCCGGCGATCGAGCGCTCCTCGCGCGGTCGCCGGGGCGCCGTCGTGTCTACCGGGCCGGGCGGTATTGGGCGCTGACCGCCGGCGCCTTTCTCAGAACCGCCACCCACTGGCTGCCGTTGAGCAGTGGCGTGGTCTTGGCGGCTCGGACCGCCCCTCCCGCCGCGATCGCGACGGCGACAGCGGCCATCGTGACGTCGTCCGGGGCGTCCACGATCACCGAGATGTCGTACTCCCCATACGAGTAGCCGCCGGCCAGTATCCGGGCCCCGACGGCGTCGTTGAGCTGCTTGCCCACGACCTCCAGGCGATCCTGGGGGTTCTTGATCTGCGCGGCCAGCGACTCCGAAGTGTAGGCGACCTGGTACAGGTATTGTGGCATTTCGTGTCCTCCCTCCTCGTCCTCAGGTCCTATGATCCATCTACGATCCTGCGACCCCCGCCAACCCGCGCTCCGGCACGAACTGACTGGTGGATTCCGACAGCGTCGGGCCGCCGCCACACTCGCGCCGTAGCGTCGGCATCACCTCGGAGGCGAAAAGCTGCATCTGCTCTTCGATTTCTTCCGTGGAGTAGCCGCCCGCCTCGAACCAGGCCGTGAACATGAAGTCGTCGTAGCCGCCGCGCTCCTTGATAAGCATGATCTTGTCGATGACCTCGTCCGCGGTGCCGACGATCGCGATCTCTTTCTGCATGATCAGATCGGCGGTGACTTTCATGTTCAGGTCGTACATCGGTTCACCCAGATCGGACAAAACGGCGGCGAAGCCGAAGGGACCGTAGTAGTCCCATTGCAGCTCGATCGGCTCCTTGTAGCGCTGCAGGTCTTCCCGCTCGTGGCCGGGACGAAGGATGTGCACGTAGCGGCAGCACCCGAACCCGCGGTGCTTCTCGGCGTCCCAGCCGAACTTCCAGCGGCCGCGGTTCAAGCGGTCCGGCCAGCCGTTCGTCTCCGCCTCCTCGTAGTAGATCTCGATGTTCCGCTTCAGGCGTGAGGTTGGCTCGGGCACGGTGAAGGCATTGACCTTGTTGCGTGCGGCCCAACGAATCGAGCGCTCGCTCGTGACCGGCTCCCACACTTGCGGGTGCGGCTTCTGCACCGGCTGTGGGAACACGCTGATCTCCTTGAGGGTCGTGGTCGAGGCCATGATCGGGCTACCCACCGAGTACATGTCGGGGGCGCCGACCTTGAGCACGTCCTCCACCCTGCGCCCGGCCTTGGCCATGTTGAAGTAGGCCATGGTCGCCTTGTGATTCCACTTGGTATGCCGAGGCGGCAGCGACCAATACTCGCCGTGGTGAGAGAAGGACGGCTGCGTCCAGGCCTTCATGATGATCTCGAAGGCTTCTTCGAAATAGGCGCGGTTACGCTCTTGATCCTGGATGGTTGAGCCGTAGCGCCAGCCCCAGGTTTCAGCCTCGCGCGGCTGGTAGCCGCGCCCGATCCCGAACTCCAGCCGCCCGCCGCTGATCACATCCAGCATCGCCGCCTGCTCGGCGACACGCAGGGGATGCCACCAGGGCAGGATGTTTGCCATCTGCCCGAAGCGGATGCGCTTCGTCTGCGACGCGATCGCGGCTTCCGTCAAGAGTGGACTGGGGCTGAACTCCGGCCCCTCGGGCATGAAGTGGTGCTCCGTCATGAACCAGTAGTCATAGCCGAGACGGTCGGCCAGGATCCCCTGCCGCACCTGGCCGACGAGGACGCGCTGGTAGCTCCGGTGCACCTCCTCCAGTGAGCCGTCGTTGACCACCACGCCATTCGGCGTGGTGACTGCCTTCAAATCGGAGGCGCCGTTGTGGAAGATGCCGATTTCGATTGCCATGCTGGGCCTCTTCTTTCCCACTCCTCGACGTTACGGGCGTGCGCGTTGGCGTTGCAGTCCTTCGGAGCGTGGCGAACTCACTACCTGCGGTGACCCTCCCCCCAGAAACCGACCGGAGCGAAGGAATAGTACGGAGGACTCAGCGTGAGGCTTCTGTAGGCGAAGTGCTCTACGAAGTCAAGTGCCGTCTCCCGGTAGGCTCGACCTTACGCCGGGCTCTCTGCCTTGTAGGCAAGCGAGATGCGGTAAGCGAAGCGATTCAGACAGTGCCGTGGAGCGGCGCTGGATCCGCCCCCTTCGGTGCCGCGGCACATCTTGACGTTCTCCAGCTCCGCGCGGCGCGTCGCGACCATTTCGCGCAGCGTGTGATGAAGGTCAACCCCACCACGCTGACAGACGGGATTGTGGCAGTCGAGCTGAGTGACGCTTCCGAGCGTTTGCCACTCGGGGCTCTGCCCCGTGCCCTTTCCTTCTTCGAGCACCTCGACGATCAGCTCTTCGACTTTCGGATTGAGCTCTCGATACGGTCGTTGCCAGCTCATCCCAGCATTCCCTCATCGCAGTAACCCGGCCGCGGGTAAGCCCCGCCAGCACCAGTCCAAAGGGTCTCCCCAGCGTACATCACATCCCCTGTTCCTGGGCGCCTGACAAGCTCTTGCACAACCCCTTGGGCGTCCAGTCGTCTGCTGGGGTCGACGCGGCCTGCGATGAGTCATGGATGAGTCATGGAGGATGAGCACGAGCGGGCGGCGCTGGGCGTCTCATACCGGGATCGTGAATCAAGATGTCGAGCCCACGCCAACCTGGCTCTTGACCCAGATTCTTCCACCGTGGAGCTCGACGAACTTCCGGCAGAGGGTCAGCCCTAGCGCATCGAGGCGTCTCAGCCGGCGTGCGCCGCCACCCTCCGCATCCCGTGATGATGCGCCGGCGCCCTACCCTTCAGGCACCGAAGACGACGCGTGTTCCTCCGAGTTCCTTTCCAGGATCTCGCCGTCGGTGACGTGTCAGGCCTTTCTGGCCAGCGAGCGGCTCGGACGGAAGACGCCGGGATCGGGGCAGAGCCGAGCTCAGCCGGACTGCGCCGCGAACGCCAGCTCGTGGGCCTCACTTTCGACCTTTCGATTGATCTGGCTGGTGGCGTCGAACGTCCCGTGAAGCACGCCCCAGCTCGCCATCCAGTCCCACGCCCAGCGCGCTTCGTCTTCCGGAATCGGGGTCGGCTCCCTGAGCTGGATGCGCCCCAGGTTGAAGTCGTCGGGTGTCAGCGCCTGGACCGCGGGATCACCAGCGGCCCAACCTTCTTTGAAGTACGACACGTACCGCCGCTTGTCGGCCTTGATGCGACGAACGGCCTGGATCACACCCCGGAGGAATGCGGCATAGAGCGCGGGATCCAGGTCGGGGCCGGCGACCCACGTCCCGTGGAAGAACGTCGTGGAGACCAGACGACAGCCGGCCTTCTCGGCCACGGTGATCCATGGCTCCTGTAGCACGGTCGCATCGAACTCCCCTCGCAGCATCGCCGCGTACCGCTCAGCGGGATGGGTGACGGCGGCGCACGTCGTTATCGCTTCTCGCGGAACGGCGCCTTCGAGCATCTGAAGTCCGGCGTAGGCGGTGCCATTGCCGTAATCCAGTCCCACCTTCCGGTGTGCCAGCTCCTGAGGCACGTAGACATTCGAGTCGGGAGGAACGACGAGGGCCGCGCAGACGATCATCGACCGGCGACCGATCTGAAGCGCACCCACCCGGCTTTCCGCCACCCGGCGGTTATTGCCGCACTCTCACCCCTGGAACATGGTGGCGTCGCCGCGTTCGTGAAGCCGTCCCTGATTCGTCACCGGGGTCGACAGCGTCCCTTCAGTCGTGGATCGGATATCGCGGGACTCTCGCGACGCCATGTGAAGATCGAGTCCCTCGGCGCTGAACAGGCCTTGGTCCATGGCGACCAGCACGTCGAGACTACTGAACGCGGACACCGGCTCGATCGTCATCTTCATCGCGAGTTCCTCCATTGTGCAGGGCGTCTGAAATCGGCTGCCACGACGATGAGGATAACGGCTTCAAGGCAGATCCGCCATACCGCGTTGATCAACCGCTCCTTGACCGGTCCCTGACGCCCTCCTACACTCGCGCCGTGAAGCTCGGGAGACGCGAGTTCAGCGCCACCGTCGCCCTCGGTCTCCACATCTTGGCTCGGCGCGCGAGCGCCCAGGGTTCCGCGAAGCCTCCGCGGGTCGGCTACCTCGGCAGTCGCAACCCGCGGAGCACGAAGGCCTTCTTCGACGGTCTCCAGGAGCAGGGGTACGTGCGCGGACAGAACTTCCTCCTCGAATTTCGAGCTCCAGAACGCCCCGACAAGTACGAGGAGTTTCCCGGCCTCGCCGCCCAGCTCGTGGCCGCCGGCGTCGACGTCATTCTCGCGGCCACTCCGTCCGCCATCGAGGCCACGACCCGCGCGACCAGGACGATTCCCATCGTCGGAGTAGATCTCGAGTCGGATCCAGTGGCCAAGGGCTGGGCGGCGAGCCTGGCGCATCCGGGCGGCAATTTCACGGGATTTGTTCTCGACATCCCGGAGATGAGCGGCAAGCAGCTCCAGTTCCTCAAAGAGGTCAAACCGGATCTGAGTCGGGTCGCGGTGTTCGGCGACCCCCGAGTGAACGAGCTGCAGTGGAAGGCGACCGAGGCCGCGGCCCGGGGAGCCGGCCTCACGATCCAGGCGCTCTCCGTCAGAGATGTCGGCGAGGTCCCGGGAGCGATCGCCGAGGCGGCGCGCCAGCGTGCCGGCGCGCTGGTGGTCCTGACCTCTCCACTGGTCTTCAACAACCTGGGGCGCATCACCGAGGCGGCGGTCAAGCACCGGATCCCCGCGATCTGCCCGTTTGCGCCGGCCTTTGCCGACGCCGGTGGGCTCATCGCTTATGGACCCGACCTGCCCGATCTCTATCGGCGCGCCGCCGGCTACGTGGGTCGGATTCTCAAGGGCGCCAAGGCGGGCGATCTGCCGGTGCAACGGCTGGACAAGTTCCAGCTGGTCGTCAATCTCAAGACCGCACGCGCCCTCCATCTGACCTTGCCCCAGTCCCTCGTTCTGCGCGCCGACCACGTGATCGACTAGACATTTCGCAGGCGTGCGTCTAGCCCCTTTGTTCCTCCGCCATCTCCGCGAAGCGACACAACGCGTTGATCAACCGCATCTGCTCGATCGTGCGCGCGCGTGATTCGAGCAGGCGCGGGCTGGCGACGATGCAGGCCAGGCACATCGCGCGCGAGACGGCGA
>QHSQ01000332.1 GCA_003221615.1 Candidatus Rokuibacteriota bacterium
CGGTCGGGCCCAGGATCGGCGCCAGCATGATGCCGCCGCCCCAGACGGCCATCGCCGTGCCGCGCTGTCGCAGCGGGAAGATCTCCCACATGATCGCCTGCGCCATCGGAATGACCGGCCCGCCGCCGAGCCCCTGAAGGATGCGCATCGCGACGAGGAATTCGAGCGACGGCGCGATCCCGGAGAGGAACGAGCTCACGGTGAAGAGGACCGTGCAGATCAGGAAGAACCGGCGGCGACCGAATCGGGCCGAGAGCCAACCGGTCGCCGGAATGATGATGGCGTTCGCGGCGAGGAACGAAGTGATGACCCACGACATCTCCTCGATACCGGCCGACATCGAGCCCTGCATGTGGGGCAGGGCGACGTTGGTCACGCTCGAGTCCAGAACCTGCATGACCGTGACCATCATCACGGAGAACGTGATGGCCCACCGGCGGGCTGGCGAGATCTGCCCTTCGGTGACCGGCTCGACGGAGCTCACCCCCACACACTACGTCATAACGGCACTCTGCAGGGCGGCCGATTGAACCGCCCTGTTGGCCCGGCTCTTGCTGACGGATGTGGACTTGGACGCCGGGCTCACCGCACCAGACCCATCGAGGCCGGCAGAGGAGGGTCCCGAATGCCTCCCGCTCGCCTGGTGGCGGTGTTGGTTCTGGGCGCGGCACTGCTAGCGATCCGACCGGTCACTGCGGCCGCGCAGTCCGAGCTCCAAGCGTGGCTCAACCCGGAGATGGGCAAGCAGATCCCGCGAGCCGACTATCGCTATACCTTCTACCCCGAGCGCAAAGTCCAGGATCAAGAGACTCACTTCACCATGACCGAGCAGCGAGTCACTCTCTTCGCCCCTCTCTATCAAGACTCCACCGACGAATTCGCGTTCGCCGCGAAGACGCTCTATCAGGACATCGACACGCGCGCGCGGTTCCCGGAGGCGGGCGGTCGCTTTCCGAGCGAGCTCTGGGATGCAAGTGCCAGCGTCAGCTATCGACACAAGTTCGACAACGGCTGGACCGGCGGCGTGGCCCTGACCGTCGGCTCCGCCAGCGATGAGCCCTTCAATAGCGTCGACGAGATGTACTTCCGTCTGGTGGCGCTCGTCCGCGTCCCGCAGGGTGAGCGCAACTCGTGGCTCTTCTCGCTGATCTACGCGAGCGACGAGGAGGTGTTCGGCCGGACGCTACCGGTCCCGGGCATCGCGTACGCGTGGGTGCCGTCCGACAGATTCAGGGCCGTCATCGGCTTTCCGTTCTCGATGATCCAGTACAAGCCGTTCGAAAGCCTCACGCTCGACGCGGAGTACTTCCCCATCTACACAGTTCGGTCGCGCGCGACGTGGGAGATCTTCCGGCCGTTACGGGCTTACGTCGGATTCCAGTGGGACAGCGACCATTTCTATCGCGCGGATCGGGAAGACAAGGACGACAAGATCTTCTACCGTGAGATGCGCCTCTACGCGGGCATCCGCTTCGATCTGCGGCACATCGGCTTCGAGGTGACCGGCGGCTACGCGTTCAACCGCTTCTACTTCGAGGGCGAAGGATACTCAGACCGCCACGACAACCGAATCGACGTCGGCTCCACGCCCTTCATCGTCGGCAAGGTGAACCTGCGCTTCTGAGCCCTGAGGGCTCGCCGCTGCCCGGCGGCGCGCGAGGGTCTCCACGAGGCAGATCGCCAGCAGCAGATAGGCGAGGCCCAGGGTGAATCCACCGGCGACGTCCGTCACCCGTGCGCCTCGAGGTAGAGACGGCTGAACGCGACCGCGAGCACCGTTGCCGCGCAGCCCGCATAGCCGAGCCACCGCCGGGGTCGCGCCAACGTCGAGCTCGCGAGCAGATAGGTCATCAGGCCGAAGAACACCACCAGGCTCAGCACGTGACCGCTCGGAAAACCCCATGCCGCGAGATTCGGGCGCGGGCGATCGATGGCCCACTTCGCGACGAGCTGGAGGGCGCCCGTGCCGGCCATCAAGAGCGGCAAGACCATCGCCCAGCGACGCCTCGGACGCCAGAGAACCGCGACGCCGAGCGTCATGAGAGGGATCAGCCCGTAGTGTTCGCCCACGCCTGAGACGCCGTTCATCGCCGGGTCCAGGAGCGGAAGCCGGGTGAGGTGGACGAGGGCGCGCGCCTGATGGTCGAGCGTGGAGAGCTGATGAGCGGCTGCGAGCAGGGCCAGCACGACGAAGCCGGTCAGGGCCAAAACCGCCACGCCGAGCAAGCGTCGCGACAGGCCCGAGCCCGCATTCCCCGGTGGCACCTCGGCAGTATGGCATGAGCGTCAACTCTGACGCCACCACCGTCAACCTTGACGCTGGCGGTGGCACCACGGTTGCTATCTCCGAGAGACGTGCGCGTCGTTCGTTCGCTCGCCACCGTCGCCGGTCTCGCGCTCATGGTCATCCTCATCGTGCGGGTTGGCAGCGATGAGGCCCTCAGGGCCACCGCGCGCGCCCTCGGCTGGCGGTCGCTGCTGGTCTGCCTGCCGTTCGCGCTGATCATGGCCGTCGACACGCTGGGATGGCGCTACGCCTTCGCCTACGATCGCGTCCCGTTTCTCCGCCTGGTGGCGGCGCGAATCGCCGGTGAGGCCGTGAACGTGATGACCGCCGTGGCCCCGGTCGGAGGGGACGCGATCAAGGTATGGTTCTTGAGGCCGCACGTCCCCTATCAGGAGAGCATCGCGTCGGTGATCGTCGCCAAGACCACGATCACGCTTTCGCAGGCGCTCTTCCTGCTCATCGGCGTGATGGCCGCCGTGGCGCTGGCCGTCGACGCGCGGCTCGTCCGCGCGATGCTCTGGCTCTTGCTCGTCGAGCTGATCGGCGCCGGCGGCTTCCTGGCCGTCCAGGTGGCCGGGTCCGTGAGCCGCGGCGCGCGGTTGCTGTCGCGCGTCAAGAAGCTCGACGCGCTGGCCGGCGCGGAGAATCTGGATCGGACGCTGCAAAGCTTCTATCGGCGCGAGTGGCGGCGGTTCGCGCTCTCGGTCGGCTTTCACCTGCTCGGGTGGCTCATGGGCGCGCTCGAGACCTGGCTCTTCCTGCGCGTGCTCCAGATCCCGGCGTCGCTCACGACCGCGCTGGTCATCGAGACGCTCGGCTCCGCCGTGCGATTCGCCACGTTCTTCGTCCCCGGAAGCCTCGGCGCGCTGGAAGGCGCCAACACCGCCGCGTTCGCGGCGCTCGGGCTCGGGGCACCGGCGGGGCTGGCCTTCAGCCTCCTCAGGCGACTTCGGCAGGTGGTCTGGATTGGCCTGGGAGTTCTCGTCTTCCTGCTGGCACGAGCTCGGATGCGACTGGCTCCCGAAGCGCCGGCGTAACCACCGACGCGCTCTCCTGCATCGCCACCTGGCGGGCTTGCAGGCGGTCCAGACTTCCCGCCGGCACCAGGAGCGGCAGCACACCGGCGAGGATTCGCACGTCCTCGGGCTTTCGGCGATTGACGCGCACGCGCACGTGCCGGCCGCGATAGACGGTGATCTCTTCCCGGCTACCCGGCGCGTCCAGCATCACCTTTACGAGCTGCGCCAGAACGCGGGCCGGCGTCGTTCGCGGAATCACGCAGACGTCGAGGAGGCCGTCCGCCGGAGAGGCCACCGGCGTGAGGCTGAGAAACCCTCGATAGGTCTCGACGTTGGCGATGGTGACGAGCGCCGCCTTGCCCGGCACGGGATGGCCATCGATCTCGACCTGGATGCTATCGAGCGACGTGTCGGAAAGGTGCTTCGCCGCCATCCGATAGTACGAGAGCAGCCGCAGGTATCGCTGGCGTGGATGTCGCCGGAGCCGCTCGACTTCTTCCTGGATGCGCGACAGAAAGCCGTAGCTCTGGTGCGAGAGGAACATGCCGCTCTTGGCGACGCCGACGTCGCCCCAGATTAGATCGCCGGCGCCCAGGAGCGCAACGACCTCGACGGGATCATGAGGATGCTCGAACGTGCCCGTGAACAGATTGCCGAAGCCCGAGGGCACGGGCACATAGGGCACCGACCGCCGGACAGCGGCCGCCGCCGCGGCGCTCACGGTCGCGTCGCCGCCGATCGCGATGAGGTACGAAAAATCGGCGCGACCCACCTTCGTCCACCGGATGAGGTCGTCCAGTGTTCGAAAGGCCTGCATCCGCGGCGCGTAGCCCTCCTTGGCGAGCTGCTTGCGCACCTCTCGGGCGATGGCCGCGGCGCGACCATCGCCCGAGCCGGGCGTCACAACGATCTGAACCGGCGTCGTCATCGAATCAGGCGCTCGGACGCCGGTGAGGCTCGCGCGCGCCGATCACCGGCGGCGCAGGTCGCGAACGTAGACGTTCTGCGCGACGACCGTGTTCGCGGAGATCTCCTCGGCATAGATGACCGAGGCCGTCACTTCGGGTGCCTTGATGTGACCCCGCGTATCGCTGACCTTCACGTCCTTCGACTGATGGATCTGGCCCTGCACGTCGTCGGCGTCGATCCGGTTGGCGTAGATCGTGTCGGCGCGAATCTGCTGCGCCGTGATGTGGTCGGCGTGGATCGTCTGCGACGACGCCGGTGCCGGATTCGGCGGCATCGCCGGCGGCTGGTTGCCGTCGATCTTGATGTGATTGGCGCGCGCCAGGCCGCCGATCGGGAGCGCGACCATCGCGAGCCCGGTGCCTACCGTCACGAGCAATTCTCTACGGCGCATCGTCACCCCCTGTGAGTGTCCCGTGGTTCGTCTTGGATCGAGCATCGGGCGTGCCAGCGGCGGCGTGTCGACCAAGTCTTCGTTCTCGTTGAAGCGAGTGCGTTATCGCCTGGAAACCGCGACGGAAAGAAATGCCACTGGGCCGGGAAAACCTACAGCGTAGGAAAAATTACTACACGGGAAAAACTACAGAGTAAGTCTTACCGACGTGTCAGCTTTCGCATCGTCGGTTCGGTATAGAGTGGCCCACGAGGGAGCATCAACGATTCGCGCTGCAACCATGCTCGTCGCCATCGCGGTGGCCGCGGGATGTCTCGCGCAATCGACCGCTCGCGAGAGCCCCAGTCGCGATGCGTCTGCCCAAACAATCCGGGTCGTCGATCACGGCTGGCATACCGCGATCGTCGTTCGGCGGAGCGCCGTCGATACGACGGTCTGGCCCGAGGTCGACGATTTTCCCGACGCGGCGTTCGTCGAGGTCGCGTGGGGCGATCGAGACTTCTACATGGCCGACCGCGGCACGGCCTGGCTGGCGATCAAGGCGGCGTTCCTCACATCGGGGAGCGTGCTCCACGTCGCCGGCTTCGACGCGCCGCTCGAAACCAACTTCCCCGGAAACGACGTCGTCGAGCTCGAGGTTTCACGTCGCGGGTTCGACGCGATGACACGCTTTTTTCACGAGGAATACCAGCGGGACGAGCAGGGCCGGCCCGTGCGTCTGGCGCATGGGCTATACGGTGCGAGCTGGTTTTACGCCGCGCGAAGCCGCTACCACCTGTTCAACACGTGCAACACGTGGGTGGCGCGCGCCCTTCGCGCCGCCGGCATCGACGTCACGCCCGCCGGCACGGTGACCGCCGGCGGCGTCATGCACGAAGCGAGGCGTGCGGCGGCCTCCCGCTAGCCGTTGACCCTCAAGGTGAGGGGATCATCGCCGGGGAATCAGTCGGGAGGTCGAGTCCCGCCGGTCCGATGGATCATCAGAGTCGCGCCCACGGCGTCGGTCACGGCGATCGACGCGGGCCACGTGACGATGAATGTCGCGCAGGAGGAGCAGCATCTGGCCGCTGAGCACGAGCGAGCCCCCGAGGACGATCGCGAGCAGAAGGCCGGCGATGGCGGCCGGCGCGAGCCGCGTGCGCCACTCGGCCGGCACCCTCGAGACGATATCGGCGGGCCACGGCGAGAGGACCGCGAACGCGGCGAGCGCGGCCACGAATATCACGAGGCAGCCCGCCGTGATCTGAGCGAGGCCCCAGGCCCCGACGAGGCGATAACGCCTGGCTCCAGCCATCGCCGGCCTATCTCGACCGGCAGACCACGCCCGGCGGCCGCGAAGCGCTCGGCTGCCGGCACGCGATGGCCTCCGTGACACGGCCCCGGCTGTCCTGCTGAAAGTCCTGGACGTCTGCGCCGGCGCGCTGCCAGTAGTGCACGCCGCGCCCGGTCGACAGGGCCTCGGCGACGACGAGAATCGGCCAACCCGCCGGATGTCTCTGGATCATGGGCCCTCCTCGGCTCCGATCTTTCGGCATTTTCTCTCAGACCCGGCCCGGAGTGTACGTTCCGCCGCTATGATTGGGAGGCATGCGCTGGGACGAGTCGCCGAGGTTCCTGCTGATCGCAAGCGTGGCCTCGGCCGTCCTCAGCGCCGCGCTCGGTCTGGCCGCGATCTGGGATCACCCGGGCTACAACGTCGCGGCCTCGGCGCTCGCCTTGCTCACGGCCCTCTTGGGCTACCGCGCCTTCGAGCGTTCGACCCACCGACGGCTGGGACGTATTCAGCGCGAGCACCTGATCTTGCGCCTGCGCCAGCTGCCCGCGCCGATCGAGTTTCGGGTGGTCGCCGTGCCGGACGACGAAGCCGTGCGCTTCGCTCAGGAGCTACTCGACGTCTTCGTCGAAGCCGGATGGCCCGCGCATGGCGTGTACCGCGCGCTGCCCGCGAATGCCGCCAGCACCGGGCTCTTCGTGGCGGTGCAGGATGGCAACTTTCCTTCGGAAGAGGAGCGGCGCCTGCTGCTGGCGCTCAGCGAGTTCGGGATGTACGCGGTGAAATCGACCAGCCCCAAGCTCGCGCACCTCAAAGCGCTCGAGCTTCTGGTAGGGCACCGGCCGACCATGTGACGCCGGCGGTGCTCCTCGGGAATCGTATTCGAGGGTGGCCCTCGAACGCGAGGGAGCGCAAGGCGATTGCCAGTGGCGCGACGCGCGCGATCCGAGGCGGTTGACCGTTCGGCGCGGAGCGGTTACCGTTACGGCATCTCGCTTCATCGGACATCGTCCCGACTCATCGGAGGCCCGTGATGGACGCTGCCGCGCTCGACGGAAAACGGATCCTCCTCCTCGAGGACGACACGGATTCGCGGGAGTCGATGGCGATGCTGCTCGAGATGGCCGGAGCCGATGTCGTCCAGACGCCGACGGCCGAGGAGGCGCTCGCGGCCCTGCAACGCATCGAATTCGACGCCGTCGTGACCGACGTGGCGATGCCCGGGCGCAGCGGCTTCTGGCTCGTCGGACAGATCCGGCAGCTCACCTCGAAGCCGAGCGTGCCCGTCCTTGCCGTCACCGGGCATCCGTTCCCCCGCGACGGCATGCTGCGCGCCGGATTCGACGATCAGATGCTCAAGCCCGTGTCCCCCGACTTGCTGTACGAAACGCTCACGCAGCTGATACGAAGGGCCTGACCCGGTCGCGGTCGCTCCAGGGAACTCCCCTCCCTCCCTGGGGGAAAAACCTGATAGAACATCTCGCCGACTGCCGCGATAAGACTACGCATGGACTTCGGGGCAATTCGCTTGATCATCCGCCGCAAGCTCGAGAGTGGCCGTCTTCCCCTTGAAAAGGCCGCGAGGGTGCTGGGTCGCTCCGCGACCGGCGAAGCGTGCGATGGCTGCGAGATGACCATCGGGACGGGCCAGCTGGCGATGGATGGCCTCGTGCGCAGGCCCGGGAGCAAGGCCATGCAACTCCACCTGCGCTGCTTCGAGATCTGGACCCAGGAACGCTCTACGCTGCTGCGCGAGCGCGCGGAGCGCTCGAGCCGGCGGTGGTCCCTCGACGAGCAGCCGGCGTAGCTACACCGTCCTTTCCATTCCGACAGGAATGATCGCGCCTACGAGTCGGTTCGCCGGCGCGCGCGAGCCGCCGCGGCGGTAGCCTCGCGCTCGGCGGCGCGCAGCTTGCGCCGAGCCTCGGCCAGATGTCGCTCGAGCTCGCGCACCTCCTGCGCGGCCTGCTCGGCCGCCGCCTTGCGCTGCGCGGCGTCTCGCCGCAGCGCTTCGACTTCCTGGGCGAGGCGCTCGCGTTCCGCCCGCTCCTGGGCGTGCCTGGCTTCGGCCTGTTCGCGCCTGGCTTCGGCCTGTTGGCGCTTCGTCTCGGTCTGGTCCCACTTCGTGTCCGCGTGCTCGCGCTTCGCCTCGGTCGGCTCGCGCTGAGGGTCGGAGGTCTTCCCGCCGCGCAGTAGCTGAAGCGGCCGGCCGGCGCCCGCGCCGGCGAGCACCTCGAACCCGGGCGCGGCCAGCTCCGCGGTGAGTCGGCCGTAGCGCAAGTCGTCGACCAGCCCCGCGTCGACCGCGGCCGCGAGCACGGTGTTCGAGATGCGAGCGGACGTGGCCGGCGAGATGCGGTAGCCGGCCTTCGTCAGGACGTCAGCGGCGCGATTGGTCAGGGCTTGCAGCTCGGCGCGAATCGTCTTCATCCCCTCCGCCGCCGTCCGCGGATCGTGCAGCTGGCTCCGACGCACCCGGTTCACGACGTCGACGAAGCGGGCCACGCCTTCTGGATCCTGGCGTCCCAGCTGGTTCGTCGCCCACAGGGACGGAGAAGGCTTGCCGAGCTGCCGGACGGCCTGCGCTTCCTTGACGTGTCCGGCGGCCTTCAGCGACGCCGCCGTCGCATTGCGCGCGGAGGAGAATTCCTTCGGCGGCACGGCATACAGCTCGTCGATCACGCGAGTCACGTCGGAGGTCACGAGCTCAGCGTATCGCGTCTGGAGGTCGGACGCCCGGGTGAGAAACGAAATGGGCCGGAAGGACGTCTCCGGCCCATCGTCGCTGACGAGAGCTCGACGAGGTCGAGTGACCGGCCCGCGTGCTACAGGCCCATCGCGGCCTTGACGACCGCCTTCTTCGTCTTCAGCGCCATCCGCTCGGCCTTGTGCGGCGACGCCGAATGGTTCGTCGCGTGGATCGCTCGGCGGCTCGCCTTGACGGCGCGGCGGATCGACTGATCCATCTGTCGCTTCCACCGTGAAACGTGTTTGCCGGCACCGGCCCTGTCGAGTTTGACTATCAGTTTGTGCATTGTGTTCCTCCTCATTCCAACCTCTCACGGCACATGGGAAATTCGGAAAGGATTCGAAAACGAAAATTGCCAATAAATTCGGGACGTTTTTTCGTTGGCGCCGCGAAGTTAGACACTCAGAAAAATCGGAACGTGCGTGCGAGCACTTCAAGGCCGGCCAGACCTTCCTCGCGGTCCTCCGGGATCCCTACGTAGGCGACTGTGACCACGCCGGACGAACCGTAGAATTCAAGGACCGTCCAGTGCATGGAGCCTCGCGGCACGTCGGCCGTGAAGCGCAGACGCAGCACGTTCCTCACGTCGTAGTCCTCTACAACGTCCAGTGATTCCAATGTGAGGTTCGGCTTTTCTGCTGGAGGTGCCGCTTGAATCAGGCTCGCCGCGAGCCGTTGCCAGATGGCCTGCTTCTCTCGGTCGCTCAGTCCAAACCGGAGATCTTTAAACGTATACCAACCGCCTGGGCCACTCTGCGACCGAACCTGAATCCACGCGCCTCTGGAGGAAATGAGCC
>QHSQ01000333.1 GCA_003221615.1 Candidatus Rokuibacteriota bacterium
TGCACGTTGCCCCAGGGGGTGGAGATGGTGATGCCGGGGGACAACGTGACGATGGCGATCGAGCTGATCGTGCCGATCGCGATGGAGAAGGAGCTGCGGTTCGCGATTCGGGAGGGTGGGCGGACGGTGGGCGCGGGCGTCGTCACCGAGATCGTGGAGTAGACGATGCGCGACATCATCTCGCTCGCGTGCTCGACGTGCCAGCGGCGGAACTACGCGACGACGAAGAATCGGCGCACGCACCCCGACCGCCTGGAGCTCAAGAAATACTGCCGGTGGTGCCGCAAGCACACGCCGCACAGAGAGACCAAGTAGCTCGGGATAGGGGTGTAGCTCTAACGGCTAGAGCACCGGACTCCAAATCCGGGGGATGGGGGTTCGAATCCCTCCACCCCTGCCATTGTTCGATGGACTAGGGAGCAGATGGATTTTCTGAGGCGCGCACAGGAGTTTGTCCGAGAGGTCGTGGCGGAGTTTCGCAAGGTGGCATGGCCCAGCCGCCAGGAGCTGATCAACTCCACGGTCGTCGTGATCACGGTGACCGTGGTGGTGTCGCTGTTCCTGGGCGCCGTGGACGTGATGCTGGCGCGGATCGTCGAAAGGATTTTGCGATGAGCGAGGACATGACGGCGGCCACGACGAGCAAACAGTGGTTCGTCGTCCACACATATTCGGGGTTCGAGAACAAGGTCAAGGAGGCGATCGAGTCGCGCGCCAAGATCTTCGGCATGTCCGAGCGGATCACGCGCGTCCTCGTGCCGACCGAGAAGGTGGTCGAGGTCCGCAACAAGCAGAAGCGCGAGACCGAGCAGAAGTTCTTCCCGGGGTACGTGCTGGTCGAGATGGAGCTGACGGACGACACGTGGCATCTCGTGCGCTCGACCCCGAAGGTCACCGGGTTCGTCGGGTCCGGGTCGAAGCCGGTCGCGCTGCCGCATGATCAGGTCGACGACATCCTCCGTCAGATGGAGGCGGGCGCCGAGAAGCCCAAGCCCAAGTCCGTGTTCCAGCGCGGCGACAAGGTGCGCGTCATCGACGGACCGTTCGTCAACTTCCAGGGCGTGGTGGACGACATGAACCCCGAGCGCGGGCGGATGAAGGTGGTCGTGCCGGTCTTCGGCCGGCCCACGTCCGTCGAGCTCGAGTACTACCAGGTGGAGCGGATCTGATGCGTGGGGTCTCGCGATGAAGAAAGTCCAGGCGATCGTGAAGCTGCAGATCCCGGCCGGCAAGGCGAATCCGTCGCCGCCGGTGGGCCCCGCGCTGGGTCAGCACGGCGTCAACATCATGGAGTTCTGCAAGGGCTTCAACGCCCAGACGGGTGGGCAGGACGGGCTGATCCTTCCAGTGGTCGTGACGATCTTCCAGGATCGCTCGTTCACGTTCATCGTGAAGACGCCGCCGGCCGCCGTGCTGCTCAAGCGCGCGGCGGGGATTGCGAAGGCGTCGGCGGTGCCGCACAAGGACAAGATCGGCAAGGTCACGCGGCAGCAGGTGCGGGACATCGCCCAGACCAAGCTCGTGGACCTCAATACCGAGTCGATCGACTCCGCGATGCGGATCATCGAAGGCACCGCCCGCAGCATGGGCATCGATGTGGTCTAGGTAGAGGAGACGGACATGGCGACGATCGTGAGCAAACGGGGGGGTAAACGCTACGCGGCGGCCGCGGCGAAGCTCGCCCCGGACAAGCAGTACTCCCTCGATGAGGCGGTCGCAATCCTGAAAGACATGCCGCCGACGAAGTTCGACCAGTCGGTCGATCTCTCGTTCCGCCTGGGCGTCGATCCCAAGCACGCGGATCAGATGGTCCGCGGCGCGGTGGTGCTGCCGCACGGCATCGGCAAGAGCGTGCGCGTGGCCGTATTCGCCAAGGGCGAAAAGGATCGCGAGGCGCGCGACGCCGGCGCGGACGTGGTGGGCGCCGAGGACCTGGTCGAGCGTGTGCAGGGCGGCTGGATGGAGTTCGACACCGCAGTCGCGACGCCGGATCTGATGGGCCAGGTCGGGCGGCTCGGTAAGGTGCTGGGCCCACGCGGGCTCATGCCCAACCCGAAGCTCGGCACCGTGACGTTCGACGTCGGTCGCGCCGTGCGCGAGGCCAAGGCCGGTAAGGTCGAGTTCCGCGTGGACAAGGCCGGCAACGTGCACACGCCCATCGGCAAGCACTCGTTCAACGCTCAGCAGCTCGCGGCGAACGCGATGGCGCTCATCGAAGCGATCGTGCGGGCGAAGCCGGCCGCCGCGAAGGGCACGTATCTGCGGTCGCTGACCGTGTCGACCACGATGGGACCGGGCGTCCCGGTCGACGCGGCGGCGGTGGCCAATCTGTTCAAGAAGGCAGTGTAGGGATGCCGACGCAAGAAAAGGTCACGGCGGTCGAGGATCTGAAAACGCGGTTCGATGGGGTGAAGACCGTGGTGCTCACGGAATACCGCGGCCTCACCGTCCAGGAGCTCAGCGAGCTTCGCAAGCAGCTCCGCGCGGTGTCGGCGCAGTACAAGGTCGTCAAGAACCGGCTGGCGCGGCTGGCGATCGCGTCGTCCGCGCTGGAAGGGCTCGGCACACACCTCACGGGGCCGACGGCGGTCATCTTCTCCAAAGAGGACCCGGTCGCGGTCGCCAAGGCGCTGCACGCGTTCGCGCGGGCGCATCAGGCGCTGGCGATCAAGGCGGGCTACATCGAGGGGCAGATGCTGCCGCCTCCCGAGCTCAAGGCGCTCGCCGACCTGCCGTCGCGCGAGGCGCTCCGGGCGCAGCTGGTCGGCTCGATCCAGGGCGTGCTGGCCACACTGGTCGGGCTCATCGACGCCCCGCATCGCGAGCTCGTCTACATCCTCGAGCAGCGCGGGGCGGCGGCGGCCGCGGAGGCGGAGCCCAAGACGGAGGCGGCGGCCAAGACAGAGTAACCATGCGCGCCGCGGCCGGCGGGGGAACCCCGACGGCCGGCCGAAAAGTGGGGAGTGTCCGCGGCGGCGCCGATGGCGGTGGCGGCCGTGCCGGGTGCGGGCGGCGGCGCGGCGGCCGGTGCCGCGGCGGCCGAGGAGAAGACCGAGTTCGATGTCATCCTGGGCGCGGCGGGCGAGAAGAAGATCCAGGTCATCAAGGTCGTCCGTGAGCTCACCGGGCTCGGCCTGAAGGAGGCCAAGGACCTGGTCGACGGCGCGCCGAAGCCGGTGAAGGAGCGGGTCACCAAGGCCGAGGCCGACGACATGAAGAAGAAGCTCGAGGAGCAGGGCGCGACGGTGTCGATCAAGTAGTTCCCAAGGTCTCGCCGGGAGAAGCGGGCGTGTTCGAGCGGCGGCTTTGCCGCCGCAATCCTGGGGGGAGGCCTTGGAGGGGGCGGTAGCCCCCTCCAATTAAGGAGAGGGTATGGCAGGCACTATTCAATGTGGACGCCGCAGCCGCAAAGACTTCGGCAAGATCCCGTCGATCGTCGAGATCCCGAACCTGATCGAGGTTCAGAAGCGATCGTACGAAACCTTCTTGCAGAAGGACGGACCGGCCGACCGGCGTGAGGAGCTCGGACTGCAGGCGGTCTTCAAGTCGGTGTTTCCGATCGCCGACTACAACGACAACGCACTGCTCGAGTTCGACTCGTACCACTTCGGCGAGCCCAAGTACACCGTGGAGGAGTGCCACGACCGCGGAATGACGTTCGCGATTCCGCTGAAGGTCACGCTCCGGCTCGTCGTCTTCGATCACGACAAGGAGGCCAAGACCAAGACGATCCGGGAGCAGCGCGGCCAGGAGGTCTACCTCGGCGAGCTGCCCCTGATGACCGACAAGGGAACCTTCATCATCAACGGCACCGAGCGCGTCGTCGTCAGCCAGCTGCAGCGCTCCGCCGGCGTGTTCTTCGACGACGACAAGGGCAAGACGCTGGCCTCGGGGAAGCCTCTCTTCTCCGCGCGCGTCATCCCTTATCGTGGATCCTGGGTCGAGTTCGATTTCGACGCCAACGATATCCTCCACGTCCGCGTCGATCGCCGTCGGAAGATGCTCGCGACCGCGTTCTTGCGCGCGTTCTGGTTCCTGGAGCGGAACATCATCCTCTCCGACGAGGAGATCCTGGCCCACTTCTACGAGCCTGAAGAGGTGCTATCGTTCGAGGACGGCAACGCCTGGGTGAAGCTCTCCGCCGAGGCCCATACCGGCACGCGGCCGGCGGACGACGTCAAGGCGCCCCGCCACAAGGAGCCGCTGGCGACGGCCGGCAAGCCGCTGACCGCGAAGGTGCTCGAGAAGCTGCTCGAGGCGAACGTCGAGAAGATTCCGGTGCGCGCCGAGTCGCTCGTCGGCCGCCGGACCGCGTCGCGCATCGTCGACACGGAGAGCGGCGAGGTGCTGGTGCAGACCAACGCCGAGATCACCTCGCAGGTGCTGGCGCAGGTGATGAGCCGGCGGGTGGCGCCGTTCAAGCTCCTGGTGCTGAGCGCGGGCAAGGTCGATCAGTCGATCTACGAGACCCTGGCGCGCGACCACTTCAAGAACCCCGACGAGGCGCTCGTGGAGATCTATCGTCGACTCCGGCCCGGCGACCCGCCGACCGTGGAGTCGGCGCGCGCCTTGTTCCGGGGCATGTTCATGGATCCGCGGCGCTACGATCTGGCCCGGGTCGGCCGCTTCATGATCAACGAGAAGCTCGGCATCGAGGCGCCGGCCAACGCCAAGACGATCCGCAGCGAAGACATCATCTCGGTCATCCGGCACCTGATGCTGGTGCGGCTGGGGACCAAGGCGACCGACGACATCGACCACCTCGGCAACCGCCGCGTGCGGTCGGTGGGCGAGTTGCTCGAGAACCAGTTCCGGGTCGGCCTGACGCGGATGGAGCGGGCGGTCAAGGAGCGGATGTCGATCTCCGACATCACCAACCTGATGCCGCACGACCTGATCAACGCCAAGCCAGTCTCGGCGGTGGTCAAGGAGTTCTTCGGCTCGTCCCAGCTCTCGCAGTTCATGGACCAAACCAACCCGCTGGCCGAGCTGACCCACAAGCGGCGGCTCTCGGCCCTCGGCCCCCGCGGTCTCAGCCGCGAGCGGGCCGGCTTCGAGGTGCGCGACGTCCATCCGACGCACTATGGCCGGATCTGCCCGATCGAGACGCCGGAAGGTCCGAACATCGGCCTGATCTCGTCCCTGTCCACCTACGCGCGCACGAACGAGTTCGGCTTCATCGAGACGCCGTACCGCAAGGTCGTCAGCGGACGGGTCACCGACGACATCGAGTTCCTGACCGCGTTGAAGGAAGAGAAGTTCGTCATCGCTCAGGCCAACGCCGAAATCGACCGCAACGGCCGTTTCGTCCAGGAGCGGGTCTCGGCGCGCAAAGGCGGTGAGTTCCGCATGGTGTCGCCGGAAGAGCTGAACTACATGGACGTGTCGCCCAAACAGCTCGTGTCGGTGGCCGCCTCGCTGATCCCGTTCCTCGAGAACGACGACGCGAACCGAGCTCTCATGGGCTCGAACATGCAGCGTCAGGCGGTGCCGCTGCTGCAGCCGGAGGCGCCGCTGGTCGGCACCGGCATGGAGCACGTGGTGGCGCGCGACTCGGGCGCCGTCATCGTCGCCAAGCGGCCCGGAGTCGTCGAGTACGTCGCGGCCGACCGCGTGGTGGTGCGCGCCGAGGGCCGGTCGAAGAAGCCGGACCCGGTGCAGGACCTGCCGCTGGACATTTTCAACCTGACGAAGTACCGGCGGTCGAACCAGAACACGTGCCTGAACCAGAAGCCGATCGTCAAGAAGGGGCAGCGCGTCCAGCAGGGCGACATCATCGCCGACGGCCCGGGCACTGACCAGGGCGAGCTGGCGCTCGGGCGCAACGTGCTCGTCGCCTTCATGCCCTGGGGCGGTTACAACTTCGAGGACGCCATCCTGGTCTCGGAGCGGCTCGTCAAGGACGACCGCTTCACGTCGATCCACATCGAGGAGTTCGAGATCCAGGCGCGGGACACCAAGCTCGGGAAGGAAGAAGTGACCAGAGATATTCCGAATGTCTCTGAGGAAGCCTTGAAAGACCTGGACGAGTCCGGAATCGTCCGCATCGGTGCGAAGGTCAAGCCCAGCGACATCCTGGTCGGCAAGATCACGCCGAAGGGTGAGACGCAGCTGACGCCGGAAGAGAAGCTGCTCCGCGCGATCTTCGGCGAGAAGGCGGGCGACGTGCGCGACACGTCGCTGACCGTGCCGCCCGGCATCGAGGGCACCGTGGTCGACGTCAAGGTGTTCTCGCGGCGCGGTATCGACAAGGACGAGCGGGCGAAGTCGATCGAGGAAGAAGAGATCGCCCGGCTCGAGAAGGACTATCAGGACGAGATCGCGATGGTCGAGATGGAGCGCGACCAGAAGCTGAAGAATCTCCTGGTCGGCAAGACGGCGTTCCAGGACCTCTTCGATCCGACCAACAAGATGAAACGGCTCACCAAGAAGGGCGACCAGATCGAGCGCGAGGAGCTCGACAACTTCTCGTGGAACGAGCTCAAGAAGGTCAAGGTGAAGGAGGACGAGAACCTCGCCCAGACCATCAAGCGCATCGAGGACATGGCCGACGAGCAGATCGGCGTCTACGACGCGATGTTCGAAGAGCGCAAGTCCCGGCTGCGCCGCGGCGACGACCTGCCGCCCGGCGTCATCAAGATGGTCAAGGTGTACGTGGCCGTGAAGCGTAAGCTGTCGGTCGGCGACAAGATGGCCGGCCGCCACGGCAACAAGGGTGTCGTCTCCAAGGTCCTCCCCGAGGAGGATATGCCGTACCTGCCGGACGGAACGCCCGTCGAGATCGTGCTGAACCCGCTCGGCGTGCCGTCCCGTATGAACGTCGGTCAGATTCTCGAGACCCATCTCGGGTGGGCCGCGCGCGCGCTCGGCCTGTGGGTCGCGAGCCCCGTGTTCGACGGCGCGACGGAAGAAGAGATCAAGGAGCACCTGAAGCAGGCGAGCCTGCCGACCTCCGGCAAGACCATCCTCTACGATGGCCGCACCGGGCGGCGGTTCCACCAGGAGGTCACCGTCGGCCAGATCTACATCCTGAAGCTGGCCCACCTCGTCGACGACAAGATGCACGCGCGTTCGATCGGCCCGTACTCGCTGGTGACGCAGCAGCCGCTGGGCGGCAAGGCCCAGTTTGGCGGCCAGCGGTTCGGCGAGATGGAGGTGTGGGCGCTCGAGGCCTACGGGGCCGCGCACACCCTCCAGGAGATGCTGACCGTGAAGTCCGACGACGTGGAGGGACGCAACCGCATCTACGAGGCGATCGTGAAGGGCGAAAACTTCCTCGAGCCCGGTACGCCGGAGTCGTTCAACGTGCTCGTGAAGGAACTCCAGAGTCTGGCGCTCGACGTCGAGCTGGTGACGAAGGACGGGAAGAAGGCTTCCTAACAATGGGAGAAGGCTTCCCAAAGGAGAATAGCGAATGCTGACGGATCGGCCTTTCGGCAGCCTGATCAGAGAGGACAAGCCAACCAAGGACCTTTGGGGCATCCTCGATCGGCATGCGAAGCCCATCACGTTTGACGCGATCCGGATCAAGCTGGCCGCGCCCCAGAAGATCCGCGACTGGTCGCACGGCGAGGTGAAGAAGCCGGAGACCATCAACTACCGGACATTCAAGCCGGAGCGCGACGGTCTGTTCTGCGCGCGCATCTTCGGTCCCACTAAGGACTACGAGTGCGCCTGCGGCAAGTACAAGCGGATGAAGTTCGCCGGCGTGGTCTGCGACAAGTGCGGCGTCGAGGTGACCCGCGCCCGCGTGCGCCGCGAGCGGATGGGCCACATCGAGCTGGCCTCACCGGTCTCCCACGTGTGGTTCTTCAAGGGGCTGCCGAGCCGGATCGGCCAGCTCCTCGACATGTCGCTGCGCGAGCTGGAGAAGATCCTCTACTTCGAGGAGCACGTGGTCCTCGAGAGCCGTCTGCAGGGCATCAAGAAGAAGGACCTGATGGCGGTCGACAAGGCGCGCAAGCTCATCGAGGAGCACGGACCCGAGGCCCTCAAGGTGGGCATGGGCGCCGAGGCGATCCGCGAGCTCCTGCGCGACATGGACCTCGACTCGATGGCGCGAGATCTCCGCGCCCAGATGCTCGGCGAGTCGTCCGTTCAGAAGCGGAAGAAGATCGTGAAGCGTTTGAAAGTAATCGAGGCGTTTCTGAAGTCCGGCAACCAGCCCGACTGGATGATCCTGGAAGTCGTGCCGGTCATCCCGCCGGAGCTGCGTCCGCTGGTGCCGCTCGACGGCGGCCGCTTCGCGACCTCGGACCTGAACGACCTCTATCGCCGCGTCATCAACCGGAACAACCGGCTGAAGCGGCTGATGGACCTCAAGGCCCCCGAGATCATCATCCGAAATGAAAAGCGGATGCTGCAGGAAGCCGTCGACGCGCTGTTCGACAACGGTCGTCGCGGCCGCGTCATCACCGGCCCGAACAACCGGCCTCTAAAATCGCTGTCCGATACGCTCAAGGGCAAGCAGGGGCGGTTCCGTCAGAATCTTCTCGGTAAACGGGTCGACTATTCCGGTCGTTCCGTCATCGTCGTCGGCCCGTATCTCAAGCTGCACCAGTGCGGCCTGCCGAAGAAGATGGCCCTCGAGCTCTTCAAGCCGTTCATCTTGAGGAAGCTCGAAGAGCGCGGGATCGCGTCGTCCATCAAGGCGGCCAAGAAGTTCGTTGAAAAAGAGCGTCCCGAGGTCTGGGACATCCTCGAGGACGTCATCAAGGAGCATCCGATTCTTCTCAATCGGGCGCCAACGCTCCATCGCCTGGGTATCCAGGCGTTCGAGCCGATCCTGGTCGAGGGCAAGGCCATCGAGATCCATCCGCTGGTCTGCACGGCCTTCAACGCCGACTTCGACGGCGACCAGATGGCGGTGCACATCCCGCTCTCGATGGAGGCGCAGCTCGAGGCCCAGGTGCTGATGCTGTCGGCGAACAACATCCTGTCGCCGGCCAACGGCGCGCCGCTGGCGGTGCCGACGCAGGACATGGTGCTCGGGATCTACTACCTGACCAAGGAGCGCCTCAGCACGCCGGAGCGTCCGGTCCGGGGCGAGGGGCGCCTCTTCGCGGACGCAGACGAGGTGAGGATCGCCTACGACAACGAGGACGTCGATCTCCAGGCGCGGATCCGCCTGCGCTGGAACGGGGACATCGTCGACACGACGGTCGGCCGCACCCTGCTCAACGAGATCGTCCCCGAGCAGCTCGGGTTCGTGAACCAGGAGCTCAAGAAGAAGGAGGTCACCGCGCTCGTCGGCCGCTGCTACAACACGCTCGGCAACGAGGCGACCGTCCACTTCCTGGACGAGCTGAAGGACCTCGGGTTCCGCTACGCGACCCTGTCCGGGTTGTCGATCGGCATCGACGACATGCACATCCCGTCGTCGAAGGAGCGGCAGATCGCCTCGGCCCGCGAGCAGGTCAACGAGGTGGAGCAGCAGTACCAGGACGGCGTGATCACCAACGGCGAGCGCTACAACAAGGTGGTCGACATCTGGGCGCACGTGACCGAGCTCATCGCCGAAGAGATGTTCCGTGAGCTGGAAGGCGGCGAGCAGGGTGGCGAGTTCAACCCGATCTACATGATGGCCGACTCCGGGGCCCGAGGCAGCAAGCAGCAGATCCGCCAGCTGGCCGGTATGCGCGGGCTGATGGCCAAGCCGAGCGGCGAGATCATCGAGACGCCGATCACATCGAACTTCCGCGAGGGCCTCACCGTCCTCGAGTACTTCACCTCCACGCACGGCGCGCGCAAGGGTCTTGCCGACACCGCGCTGAAGACCGCCGACTCGGGTTACCTGACGCGGCGGCTGGTCGACGTCTCCCAGGACGTCATCGTCAGCGAATACGACTGTGGCACCGTGAAGTACATCGACGCCACACCGCTGGTCGAAGGCGGAGATATCATCCAGTCGCTGCGCGATCGTATTCTCGGCCGCGTCGCCGCCGAGGACATCCGCGATCCGTTGTCGAGCGAGATCATCGTCCAGGCCAACACCGAGATCACCGAGGAGCTCGCGCAGAAGATCGAGGACTCGGGTCTGGAGCGGGTGCGCATCCGGTCGACCCTGACGTGCGACACCAAGCGCGGAATCTGCGTCATGTGCTACGGCCGTAACCTCGGCACCGGGCGGCTGGCCGAGCTCGGCGAGGCGGTCGGCATCATCGCCGCGCAGTCCATCGGCGAGCCCGGGACACAGCTCACGATGCGGACCTTCCACATCGGCGGCACCGCGAGCCGCGTGGTCGAAGCCTCCAAGCACGAGGCCAAGAGCGCCGGCCTCGTCAAGTACCACAACCTGAGAACCGTCGTGAACCGCGACGGCGATCTGGTCGCGACGAACCGCAACGGCGAGATCGGCGTGGCCGACGACCGCGGCCGCGAGCGCGAGCGCTATCCGGTCGTCTACGGCGCGAAGATCAAGGTGAAGGCCGACCAGCGGATCAAGTCGCGCACCGTGCTGGTCGAGTGGGATCCGTTCACGAACCCGATCCTCACGGAGTTCACGGGTCGGGTCGAGTATCAGGACATCATCGAGGGCGTGACGGTTCGGGAAGAGTTCGACGAGGTCACCGGCCTCGCGCGCAAGGTGGTCATCGAGGATCCGGAGGGCAAGCTCCAGCCGGGTGTCATCATCCGATCGGCGGGTGAGGGGCAGGCGACGGTCGAGGCGACCGAGCGTCACCGGTACGCGTTGCCGGTGGGCGCGAACCTGAGCGTGCCGGATGGCGCCGAGGTGTTCGCCGCCGACATCATCGCGAAGATTCCGCGCGAGACGACCAAGACCAAGGACATCACCGGTGGTCTGCCGCGCGTCGCGGAGCTGTTCGAGGCCCGCAAGCCCAAGGAGCAGGCGGTCATCACCGAGATCGACGGCCGGGTCGAGATGGGCGGGTTCGTGAAGGGCATGCGCAAGATCGTGATCCGGGCCGATAACGCCGAGGCCAAGGAGTACTTGATCCCGCGCGGCAAGCACATCAGTGTTCACGAGGGCGATCGGGTGCGAGCGGGCGAGCCCCTCATGGACGGGTCGCCCAACCCGCACGACTATCTGGCGGTGCTCGGCGATCGCGAGCTGCAGCGTTACCTGGTCAACGAGGTGCAGGAGGTCTATCGCCTGCAGGGCGTGACCATCAACGACAAGCACATCGAGATCATCGTCCGCCAGATGCTCCGGCGGGTGCGCATCGAAGAGGTGGGCGACACAGAGTTCGTGGTCGGCGAGCTGGTCGACAAGTTCGTCTTCCAGGAGGAGAACGACCGGGTCCTGGCGCAGGGCAAGCGCGCCGCGACGGCCAAGCCGGTGCTCCTGGGTATCACGAAGGCGTCGCTCTCGACCGACAGCTTCATCTCGGCGGCCTCGTTCCAGGAGACCACCCGCGTGCTGACGGAGGCCGCAATCTCCGGAAAAACGGATGACCTCCGGGGCCTGAAGGAGAACGTGATCGTCGGCCGCCTGATTCCGGCGGGCACCGGACTCTCGAACTACACGCGGGTCGAGGTGCTGACGCCGGGTGGTGAGGCCGTGAAGTCGCTGGACAGCGTGCTCTCGCTGACACCGCCGGTCGCCGATACGGGCGACGGGGACGAGTCGGTGGCGGTGGCCGGGTAGCGGCTAAATAGTTGACAAGACAGGGCGTCTCGGTTATAACGTGGGAGTTTTGCCGCCTAAAGGGCGGCGGTGAGCCATGCCGACTATCAATCAGCTAGTCCATCAAGGTCGCGAGGCGGTGCGGCGGAAGTCGAAGACGCCCGCGATGCAGGGGTGTCCCCAGAAGCGGGGCGTCTGCATCCGCGTGTACACGACGACGCCGAAGAAGCCGAACTCCGCTCTCCGGAAAGTCGCGCGCGTACGGCTGACGAACGGGCTCGAGGTCACCTCGTACATCCCGGGGGTCGGCCACAATCTGCAGGAGCACTCGATCGTCATGATCCGAGGCGGACGCGTGAAGGATCTGCCGGGTATCCGCTATCACATCATCCGCGGCACCCTCGACACCGCGGGGGTCGCCGGCCGCAAGCAGAGCCGCTCGAAGTACGGCGCCAAGGCCGTCAAGGGCGGGGCGGCATAGGGCGATGAGACGGGCAGGCGCAGCGAAGCGCGAGGTATTGCCGGATCCGAAGTACGGGAGCCGGTTGGTGGCGAAGTTCGTCAACATCATGATGATCCGTGGCAAGAAGTCGACGGCCGAGCGGATCATGTACGACGCCCTGGTGTCGATCGAGGACCGGAGCAAGCAGGACGCCCTCAAGATGTTCAAGTCGGCCATCGACAACGTGAAGCCGGCCGTCGAGGTGAAGTCGCGGCGGGTCGGCGGCTCGACGTATCAGGTACCGGTCGAGGTGCGCCCGGACCGGCGGACGTCGCTGGCGATGCGGTGGGTCATCGGGGCCGCCCGGCGGCGCGCCGAGCGGAGCATGGCGGAGAAGCTGGCCGCCGAGCTGCTCGACGCCGCCAGCAACCGGGGAACCGCGGTGAAGAAGCGAGAAGACACGCACAAGATGGCGGAGGCCAACAAGGCGTTCGCGCATTATCGCTGGTAGCCAGGCAAACGGAACGAAGAGGGGGGCGCAGGCTGACCCCCCTCTTCGCATGTCATAGATCGCAGAGAAAGCAGAGGACCAGGCGGTGGAACGGCAGTACTCGCTGGAGAAGACGCGCAACATCGGCATCATGGCCCACATCGACGCGGGCAAGACGACCACGACCGAGCGCATCCTCTACTACACCGGGCGGTCGTACAAGATCGGCGAGGTCCACGAAGGCACCGCGACGATGGACTGGATGGTGCAGGAGCAGGAGCGCGGCATCACGATCACGTCGGCCGCGACGACCTGCTTCTGGCGCGATTGCCGCGTCAACATCATCGACACGCCGGGCCACGTCGACTTCACGGTCGAGGTGGAGCGCTCGCTCCGGGTCCTCGACGGCGCCGTGGCGATCCTCGACGCGGTGTCGGGTGTCGAGCCCCAGACGGAGACCGTGTGGCGGCAGGCCGACAAGTATCGGGTGCCGCGGATGGTCTACGTCAACAAGATGGACCGCGTCGGGGCGGACTTCTTCCAGTGCATCGACCTCGTGCGTGAGCGTCTGGGCGCCCATCCGGTTGCCCTGCAGATCCCGATCGGCCGTGAGGACCAGTACCGGGGGCTCGTCGATCTGATCGACGAGGTCGGCCTGGTGTGGACGGACGACGATGACTCGCTGGGTAAGGAGTTCACGAAGATCGAGATTCCCGAGGACCTGCGCGATCAGGTCAAGGAGTATCGGGAGAAGATGATCGAAGGGCTCGCCGAGGTCGACGAGCATCTGATGGAGAAGTACGTGCACGGCGAGCCGATCACGCCCGCGGAGCTGAAGGCGGCCGTGCGCAAGGGCACGATCAGCATGAAGCTCTTTCCGATCCTCTGCGGCGCGTCCTTCAAGAACAAGGGCGTGCAGCCGCTGCTGGACGCGGTGATCGACTACCTGCCGTCGCCGCTCGACATTCCGCCCATGCAGGGTGTCAATCCCGAGACCAAAGAGATCGAGGAGCGAAAGGCGGCCGACGATGCGCCGTTCGCGGCGCTGGCGTTCAAGATCATGAACGACCAGCACGTCGGTCAGCTCGTCTTCCTCCGCGTCTACTCCGGCACGCTGGAGGCGGGCTCGGGCGTCTACAACTCGACCAAGGACAAGAAGGAGCGCGTCGGGCGGCTGCTTCGGATGCACGCGAACAAGAAGGAAGAGGTCGAGGCCGTCGCGGCGGGAGACATCGCGGCCGCCATCGGGCTCAAGCTGACGACGACCGGCGACACGTTGTGCGATCCCGACCGGCCGATCGTGCTCGAGTCGATAACCTTCCCCGAGCCGGTGATCGCGGTCGCGATCGAGCCGAAGACGCGCGCCGACGAGGAGAAGCTCGGCGTGTCGCTGTCACGGCTCGCCCTCGAGGATCCGACGTTCCGCGTGACCAGCGACGAGGAGACCGCGCAGACCCTGATCCACGGGATGGGCGAGCTCCACCTGGAGATCATCGTCGACCGCCTCCTGCGCGAGTTCAAGGTGGAGGCCAACGTCGGCAAGCCCCAGGTTGCGTATCGCGAGACGATCCGCAAGGCCGCCGAGGCGCAGGGCCGCTACGTGCGGCAGACCGGTGGCCGCGGCCAGTACGGCGACGTCTACCTCGAGGTCGAGCCGAACGAGCCGGGCAAGGGCTTCGAGTTCGAGAACAAGATCATCGGCGGCTCCATCCCGCGGGAATACATTCCGGCGGTCGAGAAGGGGATCCGCGAGGCGCTCGATACCGGCGTGCTGGCCGGCTACCCGATCGTCGACATCAAGGTGCGGCTGACCGACGGCTCGTATCACGACGTGGACTCGTCCGAGATGGCCTTCAAGATCGCCGCCTCGATGGGCTTCAAGGAAGCCTGCCGCCGGGCCAAGCCGGCGCTGCTCGAGCCGGTGATGGACGTCGAGGTCGTGACGCCCGAGGAATACATGGGCGCCATCGTCGGAGACCTGAACAGCCGCCGTGGTCGGATCGTCTCGATGGAGGCGCGCGGCAGCTCGCAGGTCATCCGCGCGACGGTGCCGCTGGGGCAGATGTTCGGATACGCAACGGAAATGCGGTCGATGACGCAGGGACGCGCGACCTACACGATGCAGTTCTCGCGCTACGAGGAAGTCCCGCCCGCGATCGCCGAAGAGATCATGGCCAAAGTCGCCGGCAAGCCGCCGGGGCGGGCCGGGTCTCGCTAGACGACCAGTCGGAGGCCACACTATGGCGAAGGCGAAGTACGAGCGGACGAAGCCGCACGTGAACGTGGGGACGATCGGGCACATCGACCACGGCAAGACGACGTTGACGGCGGCGATCACGAAGGTGCTGCACACGAAGAACAAGACGATTGCGGTGCGGGAGTACGGGTCGATCGACAACGCGCCGGAAGAGCGGGAGCGGGGGATCACGATCGCGGTGGCGCACGTGGAGTACGAGACGGCCAAGCGGCACTACGCGCACATCGATTGTCCGGGGCATGCGGACTACATCAAGAACATGATCACGGGGGCGGCGCAGATGGACGGGGCGATTCTGGTGGTCGCCGCGAACGACGGGCCGATGCCGCAAACGCGCGAGCATGTGCTGCTGGCGCGGCAGGTCAACGTGCCGTTTCTGGTGGTGTTCATGAACAAGGTGGACATGGTGGACGATGCCGAGATTCTGGATCTGGTGGAACTGGAAGTGCGGGAGCTGCTGAAGAAGTACCAGTTTCCAGGGGACGAGGTGCCGGTGATCCGGGGCTCGGCGCTGCAGGCGAACGAGAAGCCGGAGGACGCGAAGGCGGCGGAGCCGATCTGGAAGCTGATGGAGGCGGTGGACAGCTACATTCCGACGCCGCCGCGGCCGGTGGACAAGCCGTTTCTGATGCCGATCGAGGACATATTCTCGATCACGGGGCGGGGGACGGTGGTCACGGGGCGAGTGGAGCGGGGGATCGTGAAGGTGGGCGAGGAGATCGAGATCGTGGGGGTGCACGACACCCGCAAGTCGGTGGTGACGGGCGTCGAGATGTTTCGGAAGCTGCTGGACGAGGGGCAAGCGGGGGACAATATTGGCGCGCTGCTGCGCGGGATCGACAAGGACGAGGTCGAGCGCGGGCAGGTGCTCGCCAAGCCGGGCACCATCAAACCCCACAAGAAATTCAAAGCGGAAGTCTACGTGCTCACGAAGGAAGAGGGGGGGCGGCACACGCCGTACTTCAACGGGTACCGGCCGCAGTTTTACTTTCGGACGACGGACGTGACGGGGGTGTGCACGTTGCCCCAGGGGGTGGAGATGGTGATGCCGGGGGACAACGTGACGATGGCGATCGAGCTGATCGTGCCGATCGCGATGGAGAAGGAGCTGCGGTTCGCGATTCGGGAGGGTGGGCGGACGGTGGGCGCGGGCGTCGTCACCGAG
>QHSQ01000438.1 GCA_003221615.1 Candidatus Rokuibacteriota bacterium
TGTCGTCCGAGGCGAAGAAGAGCACGACCCTGGCGATGTCCTCGGGGAAGAGCTTTCGCTTCAGGCACTGACGCCGGAGCAGTTCCTGCTCGCCCTCGGGCGTCAGCCAGAGCTTGATCTGCCGCTCGGTCATGATCCAGCCGGGCACGATGGAGTTGACGCGGATGTTCATGGGCCCGAGGTCGCGGGCCAGCGCGCGGGTGAGGCCGGCGACGGCGGCCTTCGCGCTCAGGTACGCCGGCATGCCGCCTTGGCCGACGAGCCAGGACGTCGAGCCGAAGTTGATGATCGAGCCGCCGCCCGCGCTGGCCATCTCGGGCGCGACGGCCTGCGCGGCGAAGAACTGGTGGCGCAGGTTCACCGCGAAGCGATCGTCCCAGTACTCCGGGGTCACACGCTCGATCGGATGACGCTCGTCGTGGGCGGCGTTGTTGACCAGCACGCGGATCGCGCCGAGCCGCGTCCGCGCCTCGGCGATCGCCGACTTGAGCGCCGGGATATCACGCAGATCGCACGGGATGAACGCTGGCGCCGGGTGGCCGCGTTCCGCGATGGCCTTGACCAGCGCCTCGGACGACGCGCGATCGATGTCCACGAATGCGACCCGGGCGCGCTGAGCGCAGAGGTGCTCGACGATCGAAGCGCCGATGCCGCTGCCGCCGCCGGTCACGAAGGCGACGCGAGCTTCGAGGCTGGGGTACGAGGCGGTTCGGATCATGGCATCCTCCCGGCGTGGACCTTATCACCCTGCGCGCTGACGGCGCCGGTCTCGTGCTGGCGCCGGCGGCCGGCGGATCGGTCGTCCGCTACTGGATCGACGGCGACGCGTCGCCTCTGGACCTGCTTCGCCCGTGGACGGCGCCTCGGGAAGGCGATCCGTTCAAAGCCGCTGCCTTCCCGCTCCTTCCGTACTCGAACCGGCTCCGCGAGGGTCGCTTCTCGTTCCAAGGGCGCCGCGTGGCGCTGCCGCTGAATCGCCCGCCGGAGCACCACAGTATCCACGGACAAGGTTGGCAGGTGGGCTGGACACCGCTCGAGGTGCGCGGGCACGAGGCCACGCTGGAGTATCGCCACGCCGCCGACTCGTGGCCGTGGGCCTATCGCGCCACGCAGCGTTTCGTTCTCGCGCCGGAGAGCCTGGCGGTGGCGTTGACGTTGACCAACGAGAGCGCCTCACTGATGCCGGCCGGGCTCGGCTGGCACCCGTACTTTCGGGGCACCCCGGGAACGAGCCTGACCGCGGACGTTCAGGCGATGTGGCAGACCGATGACGAAGTGATGCCGACCACGCTGAGCGCCCCGTGGCCCGGCGCCGACCCGACGCGCGGCGTGACGGTCGACGCGGTCGCCCTCGACAACTGCTTCGTGGGATGGCGCCATCGGGCGGTGATCGTGCGGCCCGAGGAAGGCGTCCGGCTCACGATGACGGCCCAGGCACCGCTCGACTTTCTCGTGATCTACACGCCGTCTCGGCGGACGTTCTTCTGCGCTGAGCCCGTGAGCCACGTGACCGATGCGTTCAACCTCGCGGCGGCGGGTCGCTCCGACACGGGAATGCGGATCCTCGAACCCGGCGAAACTCTGCGAGCCACGGTGACCTTGACCCTCGAGCGCTGACGAGGCGCCGAGGCGACGTTACAGCCGGCGAAGCGCCGCGTCGGTCGCCGCATCGGCGGCGAAGAAGCATTCGATCCGCAGCTCGTGCAGGGTGATGTCATACGGCGTGCCGAGGCTCGCGAGCAGGGTGAAGAAGCTGAACCGCACGTCCCCCTTCTTGAGCTCGATCGCGAGAAACGGCGCCGTCGAGGCATCGAGGTCGAGCAGCTGCCACTGCTTGGGCACGTCGGGATAGGACAGGAGCTCGTCGAGCAGGCGGCGCGTCTCGGCGTCGCCCGTGCGCAGAAGATCGCGGTGAAGCCACTGGATGAAGGCCGCCGCGGTCGCTTCCCAGTTGACGATGTAGGGCCGGAGCGCGAGCGGATGATAGGACAGGCGCATCGCGTTGGCCGGACCGAGCGCCGCGGTGGCCGCGGGATCCAGGAAGAGGCCCATCACCTTTCCCATGGCTTCGTTCGTGAGCAAGATATTCCAGTGTCGATCGAGCACCATCGCGGGAAGCGGCTCTTGCTGACGCAGCATGAATCCGAGCGCTTGCTTCACCTGGGCCATCTCGGGCGCGTCCAGCCCCGTCTCGCGATAGACCGGCGCATAGCCGGCCGCGGTGAGCAGGTCGTTGCGACTGCGCAGGGGTACCTCGAGCACTCGGGACAGGAGCAGAACCATCTCGCGGCTCGGCTGCGTGCGGCCGGTCTCGAGAAAGCTCAGGTGCCGCGTCGAGATCTCCGCCTCGAGCGCCAGGCCGAGCTGGCTCATCCGCCGCCGCTCGCGCCACTGCTTGAGGAGGCGGCCGACGGTACTCGGCCGAGCCTTGCGGAGATGTCGTCGCGCGCTCTTACCGTCGCCCACGCCCGCCAATATACGCGGGCCGCCGCGGGCGGCCAATTACCTCGGAGGTAATCATCACTGAGGCCGAGAGGTCTCGTCTAGCGGCTCCGCAGTCGAGGATCCAGCAGGTCGCGCAACGCGTCGCCCAGCATGTTGAACGCCAGCACCACGATGCTGATCGCCGCACCGGGAAAGATCGCCAGATGAAGCGCCGTCTCCAGGTTTCGCCGACCCTCCCCGCTCAACATCGCCCCCCAGGTCGGAGTCGGCGGCGGCGTTCCCAGCCCGAGAAAGCTCAACGCGGCCTCGATGACGATGGCATTGCCCAGCCACACGGTCGCAATGACCAGAATCGGCGCGAACACATTCGGCAGCACGTGTCGCGCCACGATCCGAGCCGGCGAGGCCCCCAAAGCCTGCGCCGCGTCGATGAACGTGTGCTGCTTGATCGCGAGCACCGTGCCCCGGACGACCCGCGAGGCTCCC
>QHSQ01000439.1 GCA_003221615.1 Candidatus Rokuibacteriota bacterium
CGTGCTGGAAAGCAGGTGAGGAGTCATGGGCGGTGATGTGATTTCGATCGTCTCCGCGCTCATCGAGGCCGGAAACGTCGACACGATGTATCGCGACGTGTATCTCGAACGCGCGCGGACGCTCTTGAGCCCCGTGGTATCGATCGAGGCCTTCCACCGCATGGAGCAGCAGCAGTCGGCGCTCGCGTCGCTGCCGCTCGCGGTCGCGCGCGCACTGGAGAAGGCGGACTGGCCCCAGGTCAAAGAGCTGAGCCTGCGGACCGACGCGCTCAAGCAAGAGATGTCTCGCGACGGCAAGCTCTTCGAGAGTGCGGGCGCAGTGTACGCCGTCACGGACGTCAAGCTCGATCCCTTCTGTCACAGCCTGCAGCGCTTCACCCGGGTCGCCGCGAAGGACTTACCGGCTCTCCGGACGCGGGTGATCGAGCAGCTCACCACGCTCGAGCAGTCGGACGATCCGTGGAAGGACTTTTACTCGGGGCGGCGGGCCGTCTTCCAGACGCGCGCCCCGATCACCTCCGAGCCCGTGTCGGACGGCGCGGCCCGCGGCCCCTCGATCGAAGATACTCGGGCGGCGGCGGCGCAGGCACTGAAGGCCGGCGATATGAAGCGATTGGGGCAGTTGGCCGACCTGCTGGCGTCGGCAGCACCGCGGGCGAGTCAATCGGCGCCCGGAGCGACCGCCACGGCGATTTCGACGTCAGAGCCTGGCACGAAGGATCTCGTCGCCTCGTGGTCGAGTGACACCCTGACGCGGGCCCAACAGATCGGGCTGGCGCCCCGTCATCTCGACGCGCGACCCGAGCTCGCGTCGCTCCGCCAGTACGCGTGGAATCCGCTCTCGGACGACTCGCACCACGTCGCGGTCCGGGAGGTGACCTTGCCGCCCGGATCGCCTGACGGCCTCCGGGACCGACTGGAAGTGCTCATGATCCACCCACTCGCGAACTCCGGCGGGGCGCGGCATCTGCCGTCACTCGTCGCCGAGGATGTGCTTGTCGAGGACTTCCCCGATCCCGCGGAAGGGGAGCAGCCGCCGGCATCGCCACTACTCGCGACCCTGGAGCTCCCCGGTCGCCGGGGTCTTACGCGAGTCGCCATCGAGCAGGCGTTACTCGTGCACGGGGCGCGGGTGCTCGAGAAGGAGCTCGACCTCGACCCGCGAGTCTTCCGTCTCGTCTGCATCCCCTCGGACGTCCATTTTCGGCTCGGGGAAGCGGAGGGCTGGGGGCGAAAGCCGTTCTGGACTCATTTCGATGGCCACCTCATCAGGACCGTCGAGGGGCGAATCCGGCTTCAGGCGCTCGCCGGTGGAGACGTGAGGTACGGCGGTTTGTACGACCTCCTCGGGGTCGGTCGAGACGACGACTCCGACCGCTTGGTCGCGCGGTTCGCCGTGGTGCACCGCGAACGCATGGTCGCATGGTGAGCAGGATCGCGTCGATCGTCGCACACGCAAAGGAGAAAGAGCTATGGCACGAGTGATGACTCAGCCCGGGCCGACGGTGGCGGAGAGCGGCGATATCGCGACTTCCGCGCGACTTTCGAGCGAAGAGCTTCGGAAGATCCACGCCTACTGGCGGGCGTGCACCTACCTGGCCGCCGGGATGATTTACTTGCGCAGCAATCCTCTGCTCCGTGAGCCGTTGAAGCCGGAGCACATCAAGAAGCGTCTCCTCGGTCACTGGGGGACGAGCCCCGGCCTCAGCTTCATGTACGTCCACCTCAACCGCCTGATCAACAAGTACGACCTCGACGCGATCTTCCTCGCCGGCCCCGGCCACGGCGCGCCCGGTGTCCTGGCGCCGACCTATCTCGAGGGCACGTACTCGGAGGTGTACCCGACCAAGGCCGAGGACGAAGAGGGGATGCGCGAATTCTTCAAGGAGTTCTCGTTCCCCGGCGGCATCGGCAGCCACTGCACGCCCGAGACTCCGGGCTCCATCCACGAAGGCGGCGAGCTCGGCTACAGCATCTCGCACGCCTTCGGCGCCGCCTTCGACAATCCCGATCTACTGGTCACGGTAGCGGTGGGCGATGGCGAATCGGAGACGGGACCGCTCGCCACCTCGTGGCATTCGAACAAGTTCCTGAATCCCGTCCGCGACGGCGCGGTCTTGCCGATCCTGCACCTCAACGGCTACAAGATCAACAACCCCACGCTGCTTTCGCGAATTCCTCGCGAGGAGCTGGCGGATCTGTTCAAGGGCTACGGCTGGACGCCCTACTTCGTCGAGGGCGACGATCCCGAGTCCATGCACCAGAAAATGGCCGCGACTCTGGAGGACTGCGTGCTGGAGATCCGGCGGATCCAGGAAGAGGCGCGCGCGAGCGGCACGGGCCGGCGCGCCCACTGGCCGATGATCGTGCTGCGCTCTCCCAAGGGCTGGACGGGCCCGAAGGACGTGGACGGGCACAAGGTGGAGGGCTTCTGGCGCGCCCACCAGGTGCCGCTCGCGAGCGTGCTCGAGAATCCGGACCACCTGAAGCAGCTCGAAGCCTGGCTCCGCAGCTATCGGCCGGATGAGCTGTTCGACGAGAAGGGGCGTCTGATCGCGGAGCTGAAGGCCCTCGCGCCGAAGGGGACGCGGCGCATGAGCGCGAACCCTCGCGCCAATGGAGGGCTGGTGCGCAAGGCCCTGCGCATGCCGGACTTTCGGGACTACGCCATCAAGGTCGACAAGCCGGGGCAAGCGAGCGCCGAGAACACGCGACCCCTGGGTCGCTTCCTGCGGGACATCATGCGCGAGAACATGACGAACTTCCGCGTCTTCGGCCCCGACGAGACCACGTCGAACAAGCTCGATGCGGTCTACGAAGCGAGCAAGAAGCTATGGCTCGCCGACTACATGCCGGAGGACGCCGACGGCGGCGAGCTGGCGCCCGACGGCCGCGTTCTGGAGATGCTCTCGGAGCACACGCTCGAGGGCTTTTACGAAGGCTATCTGCTCAGCGGCCGGCACGGCTTCTTCTCGACGTACGAGGCCTTCGCTCACGTCATCGACTCG
>QHSQ01000440.1 GCA_003221615.1 Candidatus Rokuibacteriota bacterium
ATTCGAAGCCGTCGGCCGCGGCCGCACTCTACAAGGAGATCCAGGGCATCACGAAGAATCCGGTGAAGAAGATCGTCAACACCCACTTCCACTGGGACCACTGGCAGGGCAACGAGCTCTACAGGGGCGCCTATCCCGCCCTCGAGATCATCGCCTCGGAGCAGACCCGCCAGAACATGACGAAGCCGGACGCTGGCGTCGGCGGCATTCCCTACATCGAAAAACAGCTCGCAGTATTGCCGGCCGAAATCGAGAAGCTGAAGGAGGAGGTTGCGAAGACATCGGACCCTGCTGCGAAGGCACGGGTTGAGTCGAATCTGCGCCAGACGGAGATGTATCTCGAGGAGCTGAAGAAGCTGAAACCGGTCCCGCCCACGCGCGGCGTTCCCGGCGGCGTCACGACGCTCCGCGAGGGTGGTCGTGAGATCCAGCTTCACGTCGTCGGTCGCGCGCACACCGACGGCGATGTCTTCGTCTACCTGCCGAAGGAGAAAGTGCTCGTGACCGGCGACGCCGTTGTTGGCTGGATGCCGTTCATCGGCGACGGGTACCCGGAGGATTGGGTGCAGTCGCTCGCGACGCTCGAGAAGCTCGACTTCACGCACATCATCCCCGGCCACGGCGACGTCGCGCCGAAGAGCCATGTCACGTTCCTGAAGAACTACCTGGCCGACCTGATCGCCGCCGTGAAGAAGGCGGCCGCGGACCGCGCGACGCTGGATGAAATGAAGCCCAAGATTGCCGACCTGCTGGCTCCGAAGTATGAGGCCGGGATGTCGAAGTACTGGATTAGCCGCTATCGTGAGCGGATCGATGTCAACATCGAGCACGTCCACAAGAAGGTCGTCAAGCCAGCCTGACGATTGCTGACGAGTGCCGCCCCGCGGGTCGGCGCAACCGTCCCGCGGGTGCCCTGCCGCCCTTCCCCGGGTCCGGTTAGGCTTGCGGAGTATGCGCATCCTCGCACGGGCAAACGGACTAAGATCCGACAGGCCATCGCTAGCCGGCCGGGTCGAAGAGGGGGGCTGGCCCTCCTCGAACAGGCATCGGACGAGGGCGGTAGCGCCGGACGGACGTTGGTCGTAGTCCGGGCGAAGGAGATGCTCCCCCAGGTGTATCCGCGTGCGACCCTCGACGCCAGCCGGCGCATCCGTGCCCGTGGCCTTGAGGCATGGGTCCTGCGGGTTCTCGCTGACATTGCCTCCAGGAGCGCGACGCCAGACTTCGAGAAAGCGCAGGGACTTTATCGTGAGGCCCTCGATCTGGCCGATATGCTCGGCATGCGCCCGCTCGTCGCCCACTGCCACCTCGGCCTCGGCAAGCTCTACCGGCGCACGGGCAAGCAGCAGGAGGCGAAGGAGCATTTCGCCACGGCGACAACGATGTACCGCGAGATGGGGATGACGTACTGGCTGGAGAAGGCGGAACCGGAGCTGGCGCGCGCATCAGGTTGACCCGCAGCAGAGGGGGATATCATGAGGCTCCCAATCTCGCTCCTCATTCTTCTCGCTCTTCTTGCGCCCGTGCCGGCCAGCGCCGGCCCTGAAGGCCAGATGACTCTGGTGCTCAACATCTCGACCGCGGCCCGGTGGTTCGATCCCTCCGAGTCCGAGGGTCTCATCACGCCCTTCATCTTCTACTTCATGATCCACGACGCGCTGGTCAAGCCCCTGCCCGGCAACCCGATGGCGCCGAGTCTTGCTGAGTCGTGGAGCGCCTCGGCCGACGGGCTCACCTACGACTTCGTTCTGCGCAACGGCGTGAGGTTCCAGAACGGCGAGCCGGTAACTTCAGAGGACGTGAAATTCTCCTTCGAACGCTACAAGGGCGCGTCTGCGAAGCTCTTGAAGGAGCGCGTCACCGCCGTGGAGATCGTCGATCCGCACCGCGTCCGGTTCCACTTGAAAGGCCTGGCTCGATTTCATGACGTTCTATGGCACTCCAGCGGCGGGGGCGGCCTGGATCGTCCCGAAGAAGTACGTGGAGAAGGTCGGCGACGACGGGTTCAAGCGAGCACCGGTCGGCGCCGGGCCCTATAAGCTCGTTTCGTTCAAACCCGGGGTCGAGCTGGCCGTAGAGGCCAACGAGCAGTACTGGCGCAAGACGCCAAGCGTGAGGACGCTGATCGTGCGGTCGGTTCCCGACGACTCCACGCGCCTGGCCATGCTCAAGCGGGGCGAGGCGGACATCGTGTACAACTTCCGCGGCGCTTTGGCGGAGGAGCTGAGGCGGACGCCGGGCCTCACGCTGAAGCCGTTCTACATTCCTCTCCCCTTCTGGTACGTGTTCACCGAGCAGTGGGATCCAAAGTCGCCGTGGCATGATCGCCGCGTACGCCTGGCCGCCAACCTGGCGATCGACCGCCAGGCCATCAATCAGGCCGAGACGCTCGGGTTTTCGAAACTATCCGCCAGCATGATCCCGCAAAGTTTTGAGGGTTACTGGCCGGCCCCGCTTTATCCGTACGACTCCCAGAAGGCCAAGCAGCTGCTGGCGGAGGCCGGCTACCCGAACGGCTTCGACGCCGGGACCATCTCCGTCGATGCCGCGAACGGATCATTCGCCGAAGCGGTGGCCGGGTACTGGGGAGCGGTCGGGATCCGCGCGACCCTTCGCCCCCTGGAGCGCGCGGCCTTCTTCAAGGAGTACGGGGAAAAGCGATTGAAGCACGTCGTCCAGAGCACAAGCGCGGCGCTCGGAAATGCGGCGACCAGGCTGGACGCATTCGTCGCCGGGGGCGGCCTCTTCACGTATGGAACGTATCCCGACATCGAAGGACTCATTCGCGAGCAGTCGACCGAGCTAGACCGCGGCAAGCGCGAGGCGATCCTCCACCGGGTCCAGCAGCTCATTCACGAGAAGGTCATGTACGCGCCGCTTATGGAACCCGCGATTCTTGCCGGCTACGGCCCGCGGGTCGCCGAGTCGGCCATCGGACTCATCACCAACATGGCAGCCTCGGCACCGTACGAGGAGCTGCGACTCAAGGGCAAGTGAGACTCCAGCGAATGGCCGGAGGCTCGGATTGTGATCCACCCCTTTCGTCGCCCACTGCCCACCTGGGCCTCGGCAAGCTC
>QHSQ01000441.1 GCA_003221615.1 Candidatus Rokuibacteriota bacterium
CGGGCCCGGCCGCCAGTTCTCCAGGGTTGGCGGTCGGACCGCAATACGACACCACCCACGTGTACGTCGCTCCGGAAGACTTCGATCGTTTCGTCACGAGCTTCGTGGCGACGTTCGGCGGCAGCCTGTCCAAACAGGGCGTGTTCACGGTGACACCGACTCCGAGTAGCACGATGTCCCAGCTCGTCCTCACGCCGGTCGGCACGCTGTCCGTGTTTGGCTTCAAGACGCCGGTCCCCTATCCGTTCGGGGGCGAGCGCACCGGCTATCTCGTGAAGGACCTGGATGCCGCCGTTCGCGCGGCCCGGGCCAGCGGCGCCGACGTGATCGTCGAGCCGTTCAACGATCCGGTCGGCCGCGATGTCGTCGTGCAGTGGCCCGGCGGCGTCAACATGCAGCTCTACTGGCACACAACGGCGCCGAGCTACGCCACGCTGCAAACGATTCCCGAAAACCGCGTGTATGTCTCAGCGGGACGCGCCGACGCCTTCATCCGCAGCTTCGTCCTTTTCTCAGGCGGCACAGTGGTCGGCGACGAGGCGAAGGCGTCCGGCGTTGAGATCGGCCGGCCTACCGATACCTACCGGCGCGTCCGCATCACTTCAACGTTCGGCAACGTCGCCGTCCTCGTGACGGATGGTCATCTCCCGTACCCGTACGGGCGAGAGCTGACAGGCTATGAGACGTCGGACCTCGACGCGACTCTGGCCAAGGCGAAACTGGCCGGCGTGCGCGTCCTGGTCGAGCCCTACTCGACCGACGACCGGCGCGCGGCGTTCGTGCAGTTCCCGGGTGGCTATATCGCCGAGGTTCATGCGACAGTTCGCAAATGATGAAGCTGTCCGGGAGGTGGTTCCTGGCCGCCGTCGGGTTGCTCGCCGCAGCGATCTCGAGCACGGCGGCGGCCCAGGACGACGAAGCGCAACGTCCCAAGATGAATTTGTTCTATCGCTGGCTAGAAGACTGGTCGCCGCTGGCCGACCCGCGCCTTCGAACCGAGCCGCTCGACCGCTTGAAGTGCATCCCACTGCCGTTCGACGATCCGAAGAGCTACGTGTCGCTCGGCGTCACCTTGCGTCTGCGCTTCGAGCTGAACGACGCGCCGGTGTTCGGCATCTCGGGCAACAAGAGCGATAGCTACCTGTTGGAGCGGCTCCAGTGGCACGCCGATGTTCGGCCGAATGCGCACTGGCAGCTCTTCGTCCAGTTCGAGGACGTCCGCGCGCCGGGGAAATCGGTCATCACGCCCGTGGACGAGAACCCGCTGGATCTCCGCCTGGCGTTCATCGCGTACGTCGATTCGTTCTGGGGCGGCACGTTGAAGGCTCGCCTGGGGCGACAGGAGATGGCGTTCGATCTGCAGCGCTTCGTCTCGGTCCGCGATGGTCCCAACGTCCGACAGGCCTACGACGCCGCGTGGGTGGACTGGGAGCAACAGAAATGGCGCTTCATCGGGTTCTGGAGCAGGCCGGTTCAATATCGACATGAGCATTACTTCGACGACTTCTCCGACGAGCACTTCCAGTACGGAGGCGTGAGGGCCGAGCGTCAGGACGTCGGGCCCGGCGACCTCAGTGCGTACTACTCGCGCTTCATGCAAGACAAGACTCACTTTCTCGACGCCAGCGGCGACGAGCGGCGCGACAACTTTGATGTGCGATACGCCGGCGCGCGAAGCGGCTTCGACTGGGATGTCGAGGCGATGGCCCAGTCCGGAGACATCGGCGGCAAGAACATCCGCGCCTGGGCGGTCGGTAGTCGCAGCGGGTACACCATCACCAACCTCGACTGGACGCCGCGTCTGGGGCTCCAGATCGATGCAGCGTCGGGTGATCACAAGGCCGGAGACGACACGCTCGGCACGTTCAATCCGCTGTTTCCGAACGGCTACTACTTCACCCTGGCGGGCTACACGGGGTACGTGAATCTGATTCATCTGAAGCCCTCAGTTACCGTCAAGCCGATCGCCAACCTGGCGCTGATGGTAGCCGCAGGCCTGCAATGGCGTGAAACGACGGCGGACGCCGTCTACGTCCAGCCGAACATGCCCGTCCCGGGCACGGCCGGGAAGGCGGGGCGGTGGTCCGGGGTGTACTGGCAGCTCCGAGCCGACTGGGCGATCACGCCGAACCTCGCGGCCGCCGTCGAAGCCGTCCGCTTCCAGATCGGTGATGTGATCCGCCGCGCTGGAGGCCATGACTCCACGTATTTCAATGTCGAGTTGAAATATGGGTTCTGATGGCCGCACCGCCGAGTCGGCCTGGACTCCGCTGTCGCATCCGGTATTCCGCGCGCTGTGGATCGCTTCGCTCATCTCCAACGTCGGGACGTGGATGCAGAACGTCGGCGCGGCGTGGTGGATGACCTCGCTCTCGCCATCGCCCTTGATGGTCGCCCTCGTGCAGAGCGCGACGAGCCTTCCCGTCCTCGTCGTGGGGTTACCCGCAGGCGCGGTCGCCGATATTGTCGATCGGCGCCGCCTGCTGCTCGTGACCCAGACATGGATGCTGGCGACGACCGCGCTGCTCGCGGTGCTGGCATTCGCGGACGTCATGACGGCCACGATGCTGCTGGCCTTGACCTTTGCGCTCGGTATTGGGGTCGCGATGAACACGCCGACCTGGCAGGCGATCACGGCCGAACTGGTCCCATCGTCCGAGCTGATGCGCGCGGTGGCGCTGAACGCACTGCCCATCAACATCGGC
>QHSQ01000442.1 GCA_003221615.1 Candidatus Rokuibacteriota bacterium
CGGTCTCATCCAGCCGATCTCGGGACGGCCCTGAAAGGTTGGCAGAGCCGACGATCAACGTCTTGCCCAGCAGATACACTTTCGCGTGCAAGTCTGCCTGTTGGTAGAGGAGGACACCCCTCTCTCGAAGGGTCTTCAGTTCCGCAGGGCACACAGCGCCAGATCGGCAATTCGCCTTCGTGAGCGCGCAGAGTAGGGCGTCGCCCCGTCCGAGCTTGAGCAGCCTGCTCGCGCCAGCACCTACGTAAGGGACTGCCAGTAGGTTTTGTCCACGGTTACGGGCAGCAAGCGCGGCGATCGTGGTCCAAAGACCAGGCGAGCTCAGGAAGACGTGACGCTGGTTCATCGCGATGCGAGGGAGGAGGCTGCCGGGTCCGACGTGATGTTAGCCTGCCCCTGCGCAGCCGGACGGCCTCGCGAAAGCATTAAAATCCGCAACTCCGCTGGTTGAAGGGTAAGTGGTCGCAAAAACTCTCCCGCTAGGTGAAGTTCGCATGAGTAGCAATCAGCACGTCGACAACCTCGAGCCCCTTCCTGGTGAGGGTTACCAGCTCTCTCCTGGTCTGCGACGGTTTCACTGGGTCAACGAAGACAAGAGGGAAGAGCCCCGCGGCGATCTCGCCGCTGACAAACGGCCCGAGTCCCAGGGAGTCTCTAGGTTGGGCCGATGACTGCTTCCCAGAGCGAACTACATCACGGGGCCGCCGTTCTCAGGGGCACTCCGCGTGGCGGTTACACGCTAGGCGAGTCGCGGCCAATGGTCAGCTAGCGGGTCCGGGTCCGACTCCTGCTACCCTCGTGAGGCTCCACACGGACTCGCATGTGGAGTCCGGCGCGGCACGCCATCACTCCCCCTCAATGCGCTCGAAGAAGATTCCGAGCCCAACGGATGATTCAAGCGCGCAATACCTGATCCACTTGATCGTGGGGCAGCGAACCTGCCGGGCCACGCTTCTAAGCGCGGGAGAGAACTGTGGCGCAACGAGCATCAACGCCGGCGGCAGACTGTAATCGATCGTGTGGCTGGGATACAGACGCCGAATGATCGGCATATTCCGCGTGACCCAGTCCACATGACCGAGCCCGCGGATGAGCAGCCATTCGTCGGCGTTCGTGTTGAAGGCGATGATCGTCAATTGATTCGAGCGGCTGAGCCCGAGCAGATCGATCTGCCCGCACGGAGGGCACGCAATCTCCGAGTCGATTGAGGTCAAACCTTCCTCCAGAGCGCCGTGGAACTCCTTCAGCAGGGGGGCGAACTGGTCCCTGGTTAGCGACATCCGCCGTCTCAGGAGGAGCGCCCCCGCAGGCGAGGAGGTCGCAGCATGGTGGGGCGAACCGCCGGACGGATGCTCGTTGGCCATCGCCTCACCGCGGCATCCCGATTGGAACAGGTGGGAGATGTCCTCCAATCCCCGGCCAAGGGGCCTGTCCAGACGGCCGCCGCCTTCCGCCCCTGTCCCGCCCGTCATGCTCTGATCCACGTCTTCCGGTCCCCTGGCGGATCCTACTCTGCGAACTTCTCATCCACGACGAGGATCGAGTTGTGTCCGCCATAGGGACTGGGTTCGACCGCGGGGTTGAGCGGATCGCGCTGCCACACCCCGTCGACAACGTAGCGGTATCGGTAGCGCCCGGGCTGCAGCTTCACAACCCTCTTCCACACGCGACCGACGGGATTCATATCGTTTCCATCCAGGACCCAGTCGTTGAAGTCCCCAGCCAACTGGACCCGCGCCGCGTCCGGCGCGTCGACGGTGAACATGACACCCGCATGGGTCACCGCCGGTGGCAAGGGTCGTTCGGAGTCGTCGTCCTCAGTGGGGGTCACGACGTCGGCGAGGGTGATCCGCTCTCCCTTCGGGCTCCCGGCGTCCTGCTGCAAGACCTCTGCGGTGAGTGCTTGATAATCCTCATAGCCTGCGCAGTACCTGGCATAGTGAGCGATGGGCAGGCCGTGGCTGGCGGCCTCAGCCAGCTTGACGCTGTATCTGATGATCGTCGCAAAGTGCCGGCCGCTGAGGTGACCGCGGATCTCGTCCACGACCGCCCTGACAAACGGCGTCCGGCCCGAGTACAACGTGAGGAGCACTCGGGGTGTGATCCGATGCCCGGTCTGTTTCTCCAGCGCGTCAAAAGTCTCCAGCTGCTTTCCGAGACCATGGAGGGAGAAGAAGCTGGGATCCATGGGCACGATCGCTTCCGAGCAAGCCCTTAGCGCATTGAAGGTAAGCAGACCGACATTCGGAGGGCAGTCGATGATCGCGAAGTCGTACCGCACTCTGACTTCGGCCAGGTTCTCGGCGAGGACGGTCTCGCGTCCGGCGACCCCAGTCAGCCGCTCCGGGATCGCGCTGAGGCGAATATCGGACGGGGCCACGTCCAGGTTTTCCCGTACCGAACGGGTAATGTGGCGAAGGCGAGTCGGTTGACCGCCGGGCTCGGTCACGAACACCTCGTACATGGTCGGGGACCCAACCGCACCGCTCAAGACCCCTAACGTTGCATGTCCCTGCGGGTCCATGTCCACGAGCAATACACGTTTCTGTTCGCGTGCAATGAACGCGGCCAGATTGATGGAGGTGATGGTCTTCCCGCAGCCGCCCTTCTGGTTCACTACGGCTATCGTGCGCATTCTTGGCTCCCCATTTGTAGCAGCCCCGCTACCCTGCGCTTGACCGTGATCGCACGAACGGAGGTGAGTAGGGCCGCGTGCTGATGGAGAGAGTCAGGGCCACGATCGGCCACCGATTCAGCGAGGCCGTTCATGCCATCTTCCTCCAGACCTGAGATCGAGAAGAATGGCGCCCCAGGGCTGCGCTTAGCACAACGGTAACAAATGCCGATGGTCTGTTACAACTATTCCTTGGGTATAAGGCCGTATCGTACCCCCGGGTATGGTGTTCGCAATAACGGTCGGGGACGGTGAAGCCGACATCTCGGCAATACCCCGGCGTGGAGGGGATGGCCATGGAGGTCCCTCGAGACGCACTTCGCGGGCACCCCAGTCCTTACTCAACGATCTGACTTTTATGCGGGAATATGCGTCGGTGCGAGCCTATTTCTATTTT
>QHSQ01000334.1 GCA_003221615.1 Candidatus Rokuibacteriota bacterium
ATCTCGTTCGCGAGGGCGAGCTGCGCCGCGATCCCACCGAGAATCTCGAGGCGCCGCGCCGCACGCGCTCGCTTCCACGCACGCTCTCCCGCGAGGTCGTCGCGGCGCTCGTCGAGTCGCCCGATCTCAACGAGCCACGCGGCGTGCGCGATCGCTCGGTGCTCGAGCTGCTCTACGCGACCGGCATGCGCGCGTCCGAGTGTCTGGGCCTCACCCTCGATGACGTCAACCTGAGCGCGGGCTACGTGGTCTGCATGGGCAAGGGGCGAAAGCAGCGTCTCGTGCCGGTCGGCGGCGAAGCCGCGCAGTGGGTGAGCCGTTACCTCCGGGACGTCCGCCCTCTGTATACCCGCGTCCGCGACAGCGGCCGCCTGTTCGTGAATCCGCGCGGGGGGCGCCTCTCGCGGCAATCGCTCTGGACCATCGTGCGTCGCGCCGCCGCCCGGGCTGGCCTGCGCCAGCGCATCTCGCCCCATGTCCTCCGGCACTCGTTCGCGAGCCATTTGCTCGAGGGCGGCGCCGACCTGCGCTCGATCCAGGCCATGCTCGGTCACGCCGACATCGCGACCACCCAGATCTACACGCACTTGCCGTCGGCGACGTTGCTGACCATGTACCGACGGTTCCATCCGCGGGCGTGATCGTGGCGAAGCGGGCGCACGTGTATCCGCAGATCAGCCTGGCGGCGAGCGATCTCACCGACGTCGCCATCGCGGCGGCGCCGGCCGGACTCGGCGTGGCCGAGGCGCTCGTGCTCGCGCGCAAGCGCAACGCGGGCGTGATCGCCGCCGGGGCGTCCTGCGTACTGCGCGACGATCTCGTCCGGGCGACCTCGCTCGGCCTGGGGGCGCTCCGGGCGGCGCAGCTCGCGCGCGCGCTGCCTGTCGTCGAGCCGACCGCGAGTGAGGTGAAGGTTCGCCGTCTGCTCGCGACCGGGTCGCCGCTCGTCGTGGTGCGCAGCGCTCGAGGAGTCATCGGCGCCGTCAGTGGACGACTCGCGGGCCTCCGTCTCGCGGAGGCGTCGGCGGCCGGGCGCGTGAGCCGCGGCCTGCCGGCGCTGGTGCGCGAGCTCCTCGGGACGATCGGGCGAATCGCCGAGGAGCAGGACGGCCGCGCGTATCTCGTCGGTGGGCTCGTCCGCGATCTGTGGCGCGGCGCCACGCTCGACCGACGCGACCTCGACATCGTCGTCGAGGGGGACGGCCCCGTGCTGGCGCGCCGTCTCGGGGGGGCGCTCGGCGGCTCGGTCGTCGAGCACCGCCGCTTCCTGACGGCGTCAGTCGAGACGCCGACGTTCGGGCGGATCGACGTGGCCACGGCGCGCTCGGAGCGATACGAGTCGCCGGGGGCGCTGCCGCGCGTGCTGCCGGCGGGGATCGCCGAGGACCTGCGGCGTCGCGACTTCACGGTCAACGCCCTGGCGATCGAGCTTTCCTCCGGGGACTTCGGCCTGATCGATCCGTTCGGCGGGCGGGACGACCTGACGCGACGGCGGCTCCGCGTGCTGCACCCGCTGTCGTACATCGAGGATCCGACGCGCATCTTCCGCGCCGCGCGGTACGCCGCCCGGCTCGGCCTCGCGCCGGACAGGGCCACGATGCGGGCGCAGGCCCTCGCCCTTCGCCTCGTGCCGTATTCAGCGCTCTCGGGCCAGCGCATCGCCGCCGAGCTCGAGCTGATCCTCGGCGAATCGCACGCCGGAACCATCCTCCTCCGGCTCGGGCGCTCGGGAGCTTTCCGTCTGCTGGACGCGGGCTACCGGTTCACGGCGGCGAGCGGGCGTCGTCTCGGCGGGCTGGCGGAGGCGCTCGTCTGGGCGCGCGGGCGCGGCCTCGATGTCGACGGCGTGGGGCTCGTGGCGCTCGCGCTGGCCGACTCACGCCCGGCAGCCGCCTCCGCGCTCTTCGCCAGGCTCGGGTTCACCGGTGGGCCGTTGACCAACCTCGAGCGCGCGCATGCGACCGCCCGAGGACTGGCCTCGCGGCTCGCCGCCGCCGGCGCGCCCAGCGCGCGCGCGCGTGCGCTTCGGGCCTGCGCGCCGATCGAGCTGGCCTGGCTCCGACTGGTCGGCGGCCGCGAGGTCCGCGCGACGGTGGACTGGTTCGCCGGCCTCGATCCGCGCGGCGTGTCCCTGAGCGGCGACGACGTCGTCGCGCTCGGGGTCCCGCGCGGCCCCGCGGTCGCCCGTATCCTGGCCGAGATGAGAGACGCGCGTCTCGACGGGATGCTCGCAAGCCGCGCCATGGAAGAAGCGCACGTCCGACAATGGATCGCGAAAGGAGGATGAGTTGGCCCCGAAATACATCTTCGTGACCGGCGGCGTCGTGTCGTCCCTCGGCAAGGGTCTGGCGGCGGCCTCGATCGGGGCGCTGCTGGAGTCACGCGGCTTCCGCGTGACGCTGCAGAAGATGGATCCGTACATCAACGTGGACGCGGGGACCATGAGCCCGTACCAGCACGGCGAGGTCTTCGTGACCGACGACGGCGGCGAGACCGATCTGGACCTGGGCCACTACGAACGGTTCACGCTGAGCCGGGTGACGCGCGATCACAACGTGACGACCGGCAAGGTCTACTACTCGGTCATCCAGAAGGAGCGCCGCGGAGACTATCTTGGACGGACGGTCCAGGTGATTCCCCACATCACCGACGAGATCAAGGCGTCCATCCGAAAAGTCTCCCGCGACACCGACGTGGTCATCGTCGAGGTCGGCGGCACCGTCGGCGACATCGAGGGGCTCCCCTTCCTCGAGGCGGTCCGTCAGTTCAGGAAGGACGTCGGGCGCGAGAACGTCATCTACGTGCACCTCACCCTCGTGCCGTACATGCAGGCGGCCTCCGAGCTGAAGACGAAGGCCACGCAGCACTCGGTCAAGGAGCTGCGGGCGATCGGAATCCAGCCCGACGTGCTGCTCTGTCGCACCGATCGCTACCTGCCGCCGGGCATCAAGTCGAAGATCGCCCTCTTCTGCGACGTCGAGGAGGAGGCCGTCATCACGGCGAAGGACGTCGAGACGATCTACGAGGTGCCGCTGGTCTTCCATCGGGAGGGTCTCGACGAGATCATCGTCAAGCTCCTCGGCCTCGAGCCACGGCCCATCGACCTGTCGCGCTGGGAGAGCGTGGTGCGCCGGGTGAAGTCGCCCCTGGTCGAGACGCGCATCGCGGTGGTCGGTAAGTACGTCGAGCTGAAGGATTCCTACAAGAGCCTCGTGGAGGCGCTCGCCCACGGCGGCATCGCCAACGAGGCGCGGGTCGACGTGCAGTGGGTCGACGCCGAGCACATCGAGCGCGACGGCGCCGCGGCGCAATTCACGGGCGTCCACGGCATCCTGGTACCCGGCGGCTTCGGCGACCGCGGGATCCTCGGCAAGATCGAGGCGGTGCGCTACGCGCGCGAGCGGCGCGTGCCGTACCTCGGCATCTGTCTCGGCATGCAATGCGCGGTCATCGAGTACGCCCGCAACGTGTGCGGGCTCGCCGGGGCCAGCTCGTCGGAGTTCGACGCGTCCGCGCCGCACCTGGTGATCGATCTCCTCCCGGAGCAGCGCGGGCTGGCCGACAAGGGCGGCACGATGCGCCTGGGGCTCTACCCGATCGTCCTGGGCGAGGGGAGCCATGCCTCGCGCCTGTACGGGCAGGGGATCATCCAGGAGCGTCACCGTCACCGGTACGAGGTGAACAACGACTACCTCCCGCGCCTGGAGAAGAACGGGTTGCGCGTCTCCGGCATCTGGGCCGAGAAGCAGCTGGTCGAGATCATCGAGATCCCGGAGCACCCCTACTTCGTCGCCGGTCAGTTCCATCCCGAGTTCCGCTCGCGGCCGTGGGAGCCCCATCCGCTCTTCGCCGGCTTCATCAAGGCCGCCCTCGAGCACGCCGCGCAATGACCACGCGCCCGGTCGCGGTCGGCTCCATCACGATCGGCGGCGGCGCGCCGCTCGTCCTGATCGGCGGTCCGTGCGCGATCGAGAGCGAACGGCACGCACTGATGACCGCCGAGCGTGTGGCGTCCATCGCCGCCGACTGCCGGGTGCCGTTCATCTACAAGTCGTCCTACGACAAGGCCAACCGCTCCTCGGTCAACGGCTATCGCGGGCCCGGTCTCATCGAAGGCCTGCGGATTCTCCGGAAGGTCCGCGAGACGCTCCGGATCCCGGTGCTCTCGGACGTCCACCAGGTGAGCGAGGTGGATCCGGCCGCCGAGGTGCTCGACGTGATCCAGATCCCGGCGTTTCTCTGCCGTCAGACCGACCTGGTGCTCGCGGCGGCGGCCACCGGCAAGCCGGTGAACGTCAAGAAGGGCCAGTTCGTGGCGCCGCGTGACATGAAGAACGTCGTCGACAAAGTGCTGTCGAAGGGCAACGAGTCGATCCTGTTGACCGAGCGGGGGACGAGCTTCGGCTACAATAACCTCGTCGTCGACATGCGCGGCCTCGCCATCATGCGCGCCCTCGGCTACCCGATCGTGTTCGACGCCACGCACTCCGTGCAATTGCCGGGCGGCGCGGGCGACCGCTCCGGCGGCGAGCGCGAGTACGTGCCCGCGCTGGCGCGCGCCGCGGTGGCCTTCGGCGTCGACGCGCTCTTCATGGAGATGCACGAGGACCCGGATCGCGCGTTGCCCGACGGCCGTCCGCTCTCGGACGGGCCGAACATGCTGCGCATCGACGACCTACCGCGACTCCTGGGACAGCTCGGCGCGATCGGAGCGGCCGTCCAGCCGTGAGCGCGGAGAAAACGCCGGACCTGCGTCGTCTGGCCGAGCGCGTGCTCCGCATCGAGGCCGAGGCGATCCTCGGGCTCATTGCAAAGCTCGACGAGCGGTTCGAGCGCGCGGTCGAGCTGCTGCGCGCCTGCGCCGGCCGCGTGATCGTGACGGGCATGGGCAAGTCGGGGTTGATCGGCCGCAAGATCGCGGCGACGCTCGCCTCGACCGGAACTCCCGCCTACTTCCTCCATCCGGCCGAGGGCGTCCACGGCGATCTCGGCATGGTCGCCCGGGGGGACGTGGTGTTGGCGCTGTCGAACTCGGGCGAGACCGACGAAGTGCTGGCGATCCTTCCGCCGCTCAAGCGGCTGGGCGTCCCGATCCTGTTACTGACCGGCAATCCGACTTCATCGCTGGCTCGCCAGTGTGAAGTCGTCCTGGACGTCAGCGTGCCGGAAGAGGCGTGTCCGATGAACCTGGCGCCCACGTCGAGCACCACCGCCGCGCTGGCCGCCGGGGACGCGCTGGCGCTGGCGCTGCTCGAGCTCCGCGGGCTGCGTCCGGAAGACTACGCGGCCTTGCATCCTCGCGGCTCGCTCGGCTGGCGCGCCCTCTTCCGCGTGGCGGACCTCATGCTCACCGGCGACGCGGTCCCGGTGGTCCCGGAAAACGCCCCGCTCCGGGAGGTCATCGTCGAGATGACACGTAAGCGCAAGGGCATGACCACCGTCATCGATGGGGCAGGCCGGCTCGTCGGAGTCATCACCGACGGCGACCTTCGCCGGCTTCACCTGACCGGCAAATCCATCGACGACCTGTCCGCGGGTGAGGTGACGAGCCGCGAGCCCAAAACGATCCGCGCCGACGACCTGGCCGCCAAGGCGCTAGAGGTGATGGAAACCTGGCAAATAACCAGTTTAGTCATCGTGGATCCGGGCCGGCGCCCCGTCGGGCTCATCCACATGCACGATATCCTTCGGGCGAAGATCGTATAGTTTTCAAGGTGTTTGAGCTTTTCCCAGGCCGGAGTATGTGATAGCGTGGTATCGAAATTGCATTCCGGTCCGACTTCCCTTTAGAATCGACAGAGCGATGAGAACACGATTTGTGGCGGCAGCGATTCTTGGAATGGTCACCGTCTTCGTCCTGGCCGTGGCCGGAACGCTGATCGCCAAGAGCCGGGTACCACCGGCCGAGTCGACCGGCGCGGTCACCTCGAGCGCCGACCTCAGAATCAAGGAGGCGAACATCGAGGAGGAGACCGGGGGCGTGCGCTGGAAGCTCAAGGCCGAGCAAGCGCTCATCTTCGACGCCGAGGGTCGCACGTCGCTCCGGGCCATCGCGGTGGACGTGTTCGAGCGCGACCGCTCGTGGACGATCGTGGGCGAGGAAGGCGATCTGTTCCAGGCGACGAAGAATCTGGAAATCCGGAAGAACGTCGTGCTGACCTCGAGTGACGGCATGCGCCTGGAGACGAGCGTGCTCCGCTGGCAGGGCGCCGAGAAACGGCTCTGGACCGACGCGCCGGTGCGGCTCTCGCGCGGCGGCGCAGTCGCCGACGGCTCGGCGCTCGAGGTGAGAATGGCCGAGGAGTACACGACGATGGCCGGACGCGTACACTCGGTCTTCACGGACGCGCGCCAGTGAGGTCGACCACGATTCTCGCCGCGCTCCTGCTGCTCTCGACGCCCGCGTTGTCGGGTGGCCAGTCGGCGCCGAAGACCTCGGCGGCTCCGGCCGCACAGCAGCCGCCCGCGGCCCTCGGCGCGCCCAAGTCGAAGGACGCCAAGGACGACACCACCCAACCCCTCACGGTGGACGCGGACAAGATGGAGCGTTTCGGCAAGGCGAGCCTGGTCATCTTCAGCGGCAACGTCGTGGCCCGGCGAGACAACTCGGTCCAGTACGCCGATCGGGTCGAGGTCTACATGGATGAAAAGGGCAACCGGGTGATGCGAACGGTCTCCACCGGCGCGGTCCGCATCATCACCAAGGACTGCCGCACCGGCACGGCGCAGCGCGCCGAGTACTTCGACCTCGACCAGCGCGTGGTGCTCATCGGCGACGCGCGGGTCTGGCAAGACGACAACGTCGTGTCCGGCGACACGATCACCATCTACATGGCGCAGGACCGCACGATCGTGGAGGGCGGCAAGCAAGAGCGCGTCAAGGGCGTCTTCTATTCTCAGAAGGACGACGCCACCAAGCACGACGGCCAGCCGGCGCCTCGGCGCTCGGCGGAAGTCTGCAAGAACTGAGCGATGGAAGGCCTGGTCGCGCAGGGACTCATGAAGTGGTTCAAGACCCGGAAGGTCGTCGACTCCGTCTCGCTCGATATCCAGCGCGGTGAGGTCGTCGGCTTGCTCGGCCCGAACGGCGCGGGCAAGACCACGTCGTTCTACATGATGGTCGGGCTCCTGCCCGCGGACGGCGGCCGCATCTTCCTCGAGGGCCAGGAGATCACGGCGCTGCCGATGTATCAGCGGTGCCGGATGGGTGTCGGATATCTTCCTCAAGAGTCGTCGGTGTTCCGGAAGCTGACCGTCGAGGAGAACCTGCTCGCGATCCTCGAGACGCTCGATCTCACACGAGACGAGCGCCGCGACCGCGCGCGCGAGCTCCTGGCCGAGCTGGACCTGACTCCGCTGGCCCGCTATCCGGCCTACACGCTTTCCGGCGGCGAGCGCCGCCGGCTCGAGATCACCCGCGCGCTCGTGACCTCGCCGCAGTACCTCCTGCTGGACGAGCCGTTCACCGGAATCGATCCGATCGCGATCGGCGACATCCAGGAGATCGTCGGCCGGCTCCGCGAGCGCGGGATCGGCATCTTGATCACGGACCACAACGTGCGGGAGACGCTCGCCATCACCGACCGCGCGTACATCCTGTACGACGGCAAGATCCTGGTCGCCGGCACCGCCACCGAGATCGCCCACAATCCGATGGCCCGGGAGATCTACCTGGGCGAGCGGTTCGCGCTCTAGGGCGCAGGCGGAAACCCCCTCATGGCCATGGAAGCGCGCCTCTCGTTACGGCAGAGCCAGCGGGTCGTCATGACACCGCTGCTGCAGCAGGCGATCCAGCTGCTGCAGCTCTCCACACTCGAGCTCCAGGAAGTGGTCCAGAAGGAGCTCCTCGAGAATCCGCTGCTCGAAGAGGTCACCCCCGACACGCCCGAGACGCCCGCCGACGCGCCGGTCACCGCCGACACGCCGCCGGCGCCGACGGTCGAGCAGCTGACGACGGAGACCCCGCCGACCACCGAGCGGCAGACCGACGAGCTCCCGTTCGACTTCACGGCGGTGATGTCGGCCGACGACGACCACGAGGAGCGCTCGCTGGTCTCGCAGGAGGACCGCGAGGACCTGCCGTTCGAGAACGTCGTCCGGACGCAGGTGTCGCTCACCGACCACCTCGAGGAGCAGCTCCGCTTCGCGACCGAGGACCCCGTCGTCAGACGGATCGGGACCGAGATCATCGGCAACCTCGACGAGGACGGTTATCTGCGCGCCGAGATCGAGGAGCTCGCCCAGCGCTGCAGCGTCACCGGCGAGGAGGTCAACAAGGTGCTCACGCTCGTGCAGGGGTTCGACCCGGCGGGCGTGGCGGCGCGCAACATCCAGGAATGCCTCCTGCTCCAGCTCACGCGCGATCCGCTCCCGGATCCGGTCTCGGTCGAGATCATCGAGGCCCACTTCGACGACTTGAGTCGGCGGCGCTACCCGGACATCGCGCGCGCCATGAAGCTGCCGGTCGACCGGATCATGGAGTCGGTCGAGGAGATCATGGGGCTCGAGCCCAAGCCGGGGCGGCGCTTCGGTGGCAACGACTCGCGCTATATCGTGCCCGACGTCTACGTCTACAAGCTCGGCAGCGACTACACGATCGTCCTGAACGAAGACGGGGTGCCGCGCCTGCGCGTCAACTCGCTGTACAAGTCGCTCCTGAGAAACTCCGGCGTCGACGAGGCGCGCCAGTACGTCGAGCAGAAGCTCCGGTCGGCCCTGTGGCTGATCAAGAGCGTCGACCAGCGGCAGCGCACGCTCCGAAAGGTCACGCAGTCGATCGTCAAGTTCCAGCGCGACTTCCTCGACCGGGGATTGCCGCACCTCAGGCCGCTGTCCCTGCGCGACGTCGGCGAGGACATCGGCATGCACGAGTCGACGATCAGCCGCGTCACGACCAACAAGTACGTCGAGACGCCGCAGGGGCTCTTCGAGCTGAAGTTCTTCTTCCACAGCGGCATCGCGTCGGGCGACGGCGAGATGGTATCGTCGGTCTCGGTCAAGAAGATGATCCAGGACCTCCTGGCGGCGGAGGACCCGGCCAAGCCGCAGTCCGATCAGGAGGTCGCGCAGGCGCTGCAGAAGCGCGGTCTCACGATCGCCCGGCGCACGGTCGCCAAGTACCGCGAGGAGCTCGGCATCCTGCCCTCGCACCAGCGCCGGCTGGCGCCGCGAAAGCGGTGAGGCGTCCGACCCGGGTGGTGAGGGGAGGGCCCCGATGCGGCTCATCATCAGCGGGCGCGGGGTGGTGCTGACGCCGTCGTTCCGATCGCTGATCGAGCGGAAGGTCGAGAAGCTCGCGCGCGGCGCGACGCCACCGCTCGCGGTGCGCGTCACCTGCGCCTCGCAGCGGTTCCAGCGGACCGTCCGGCTCGTCGCGCGCGCGCGGCGGCGCAGCTTCTCCGGCCAGGCGAGCGCCGACCACCTGCTGGCCGCGGTGGAAGGCGCGATCGACCGGCTGAGCCGCCAGATGCGCGAGGCGCGGACACGCCGGCGCCGGGCGCGGGCCCGCCGCGACGCGTAGCGTCATGCCGGCCCCCCTCTCGTTCGTCGTCATCACCGGACTCAGCGGCGCGGGCAAGAGCTACGCGATCAAGTGCTTCGAGGACATGGGATTCTTCTGTGTCGACAACCTGCCCACGACCTTGATCCCCACCTTCGCCGACCTGATCATGCGGTCCGAGCAGCCGATCCATCGCGTCGCGCTGGGCGTCGACGTGCGCGAGGGCGCCTATCTCTCGCGCCTGCTCGATACGATCCGCGAGCTCCGAACGCGCGGCCACACCGTCGAGGTGCTCTTCCTGGAGGCGAGCGAGGAAGCGCTGGTGCGCCGCTACCACGAAACGCGGCGCCGTCATCCCCTGGCCGGGGATGGGAACGCGCTCGACGGGATCCGGGCCGAGCGCAAGGCGCTCTCGGACCTGCGCGAGGTCGCGGACCGGATCCTCGACACCACGGCGCTGACCGTGCACCAGCTCAAGGATCGGCTCGTCGAGCTCTATGTCGCGCCGAAGGCGCGCCCCGGCCTGGCCACGTCGCTGGTCTCGTTCGGGTTCAAGCACGGCGTGCCGTTCGACGCGGATCTGGTGTTCGACGT
>QHSQ01000443.1 GCA_003221615.1 Candidatus Rokuibacteriota bacterium
GGGGCGGTTCGAGCGAACCTAGCTTACCTCGGGATGTCCTACAACAGCGCCCCGATGCTGTTCTGGCCGGGGCGCTTTACGCTCGACGACGGGCGGGACAGATCACCTGCCTACTACTTCTTATCTCTGGGATCAACCTCCGGCGGTAAGCACGCGAAACGAATGTTCAAGTGTACTTGCTTCCCTTCAAGGTCTGCGTTCACGCCGACACTCCCGTCAGTTGGCTTCACTCCATGTATGATCGCGAATCCGCTCCAGATAGGTCTTCATCGCGGCTCGACAATCTTCAGGTCTTGCGAAACCGTCCCTAACCTCCCATCCCTTCGGATAGACGTTTGCGACCGAGGTGGGAGACTCGGTGTTCTGCTATAGCACCCAGGCACTGTCGGCGAAGGCCGATTGTGTCGAGCCAAGAAGGCCGAAAGTGAGTAAGAGGGAGGTGCCCAAAAAACCTCGTCCCATCGTTATTCCCCCGACAATCGCACGGCTCGACTTTTCCTGACCTATGATCGAAGGGCAGATGGTACTGATGGATGCCGCAATCGAAGTGAAGGCGGATTCCTTGCGGCGTGGTTCTCGATTGACCATCGGATTTCGCAGGACGCCCACGCTCTTGATCGTCGTGGATCGCCGCCCGCCACTACACGTCGGCAATGGAAGCCCCGTGGCCATAAGCCCACCCGGCGATCACCCGAGTGGTTGCTCGGTCAGCCGTGACCGGCGGACGCGAGCCTGGACGTCTCGTACGCGGTCGCGCTCGAAGTCAATCTGAACCTCATGGTCCTCGACATCCCAGTGGCCGACCGTAGCGAACCAGCCGAACGACCGCCGGCGGTGGGGGACCACCCGCTGGCCGCGGTACACCAGCGCTCGCGTCTCGCCCGCCGGTAAGCGGGCCTGCTCCTCAGCCTGCGGGCCACAGAGCCGCAGGACCTCCTCGTAGCTCGTCTCCCCCGGACGGATCTGTCCCAGCGCCTCCTGCGACGGGATCGCGCCCCGCTCCCGGCCGGGCGCCTCGCCCCGCCCCACGTGGACGCGCGCTCGCAGGGTTCGACCGAGCCGCTTCGCCAGTGCGCCGACCAGTGGCCCCGTCAGGTTCCCGAGCCCGAGGAACAGCGCGGAAATCAGGATCGGCCGCCACGGCAGCCGCCCCGCGAAGTAGGCGAACTGGACCTTCAGCACTTGTGGCGCAATGCCTTCGGACGCGAGCAACGGGAGCCGCAACGCCTCCGTGTTACTCCGCGTCTCGCTCATCTGGCGACTCGCGGACGGAGGAACCACCTCATCGACCTTGAGGTGGTCCGCGTCGGCAAAGTTGATCAGCAGCATGGAGAAGTCCCGCGCCAAGGGCACGACGCGGTCCCGCGCCCCGAAGTAGAGCGGATACAGCGACACGTACCCCACATCGCCGAAGCCGAGCGTGATGAGGTACCGCCGCCCCCAGAACGTGTCCTCCGCCCAGCTCACGGGCCGCGGGACGATCACCCCCTTCAGCGGCAGTTCGAGCCGGACGAGCCAGTCCAGGCTTGCCAACTCGGGTACCCAGGGGATCCGGATATACGTGGCGCCTCGCGCCCCAGCGGCCGGCCCGCCCTCTCGGGCGAACGCTACGAACGGCGCCTCGCCCAGCGTTCGCAGCCCGGCGCTGGTCCCCATTTCGGTTCGTTCACGCGCCGAAAGGCGTAGGCGGCCGTGCGCCTTGACCTTGAAGCCCAGGGCCTCCACCTGGCGAACGAGCATCGGGTCGGCGTCGGCGGCACCGGCCGTGCCCACCACCTCGCCCGGCCAGAGGAGGTAGAGGTCCTGGGCAATATCGGCGGCGCGACGGTGCGGAGCCAGTGTCAGGCTCCACGAGACCGACACGGTCAGTGCACCCGGGTTACCGACGACATTCGGCTTCCCCACGGATGCCGACACGAACAAGGGCCCGATACTAAATTCCGGCTGCGGATGCGACGCGATAAACACCTGGGCGCAGGCACTGCCCGGTAGGGCGCTGAGCAGCAGGAGCGCAAGGAACGGGCCGGCGATGTCGCGACGGCTCATTCCGCTACACGGGCCAACACATCAAGACGATGGTCTGCTCCCCGATTCGCTAATTTAATTTAGACCGTGGGGGGCGTGGGTCTAGGCTCGCCCGGCAGCCCGCCGGCGAGCGCATGCCGAGCGCCGAATGCCGAGCCGGTACATAAATGATGGTGCCCTGGGGTGATCCGATCGCCTATATACCGCAAAATCCCGTTGAAGTGGGCGTGAGCATTTAGTCGCTAAGAGGCCACAGGAACGGTCAAGCTCCGAAGCTCTGTCGCTGGTTTCACCCGCAACACCGCGAGAATCTCCTCTCGCGCCGGGTGGATGGACACGTGGCTCCTCTGCTCTCCAGGCTTACGCCGATACACGACGTCGCCGCGCTGTTCCGCCTCTAGCCAGTCGGGCTGGCGAAGGTCGAGGTAGGAATCGGGATCAATGGACGGCCACGCCTGTTCACGGTTGCTCACGGGGAAATTCCTTCCTTCGACGCCATTCTACTCCCGCACGCGGACACCCGGATCCACGTTCAGGATGGGCGTGTTTCCGCGGCGTCGACGCCGCGCCTCAATTGAAGCGACAAGGACTGGGTCTTCGTCCGGCGCGGGGCGAGGCTGGTCCCCGCGGGGTTCATGGGCACCGATTTCGCATTTTCGCCATAGTGCGAAAATCGGCGGGGGATCGCTCGACCGCCGTGCGTGAGGGTTGCCCGTCAGGTACGCAGACACATGAATGTTGTCGTGGGTACGGCTCACGGCGGCGTGGCGAGGGCGCGCAACGTCTCCTCTAGCCGCTTTTGCTCAGCGCCGTATCCCGCCCAATCACCGCGGCGCAGGGCCTGTTGCGCGCGGGTGTAGATCTCGAGCGCCCGCTGGCCGAGCGCCCTCACGCTGCCCGTCAGATCGACCGGCGCTGGCGCGGGCGTCGCCTCGCTGGCCGTGGCCGCGGGAGCCCGGCCGCCGAAGATCTTGACGAGTGCCTGCTCGAGCGTCGGCTCCATGGCGATCTGG
>QHSQ01000489.1 GCA_003221615.1 Candidatus Rokuibacteriota bacterium
GGCCATGAGATCTGGCGCGAGCAGGGTCGCTTCGGTCTCGAGCAGGCGCGCCGCGCCCCAGCGGTCAGGCTCGTTCGCAAACCACAGAAAGGCCATCGAGGCATCGACCACGATGGGCTCCGTCACCGCGATCGAATATCGTGGCGTACGCTCCCGCGCTCTGCGTGGCCTCTTCGCCGGGCGCGGCGTCACCGGTCGCGGTCTTCCCTGATGAGCTCGACGCCTCGTGAGCGGTGTCTTCGCTGGCGCGCGCGGATCGCCGCGGCTCGGGCGGCGACCTCCGCACGGCTCAGCTCGGTGCCCATCGCAAGGACGCGCCGGGCCTCTTGCTCGACCGAGACGCCGTTGAGACGCGCTTGCAAACGAAGGCGCTCGGCCACCTCGACGTCCAGGTTGCGGATGATTATCGTCGCCATGGTACTGCTAGCGTAGCGCGCTACCGATGATAGCGCAATTAGATATCACCTCGCGGCGCGCAGACGCGCGGGATCGAACGCCCGCAGATCGACCGACGAGGCCTCGCCCTCGGCGACGAGCTCCGCCAGCGCGAGCCCGGTGGCCGGCGCGTTGAGAATTCCCCACGGGCCGTGGCCGGTCGCGACGTACGCGCCGCGCACGCCGGGCACGCGACCGATCAGCGGCAGGCCGTCGTCGGTGACCGGGCGATAGCAGGCCTGGCGGCGCACGATGCGTGCCTGCGCGAGCGCGGTCGACACACGACCGGCGGCGCGAGCCAGGACCGCGCAGGATCCCTCGTTCACCTCGACCAGCTCCGGCGACTCGGGCAGCGGCGCGGGATCGGCCATCCCGCACACGTAGACCTCACCCTCCGGCCGCGGGAAGATCTCCGGCTCCAGCGCGCGACCGTCGCTCGTCCGGTAGTCGACGAAGAGCGCGTGGGCCGGCACGTCGGGCGCGGCGAGCGTCACGCTGTAGCCCTTGAGTCCGTAGACGCGCGGCAGCGAGAGTCGCGCGGCCATGCGACCGGTCCACGGCCCCATCGCCAGGACGACGGCGTCGCCATCGAGCGTCTGGCCATCGGCCGTCATGACTCCGGCGACAGCGCCATCACGTCGCGCCACATCCCCGACGACACCGATGTGGAGCTTCGCTCCGCGAGCCTGCGCGGCGTCGAGCAAAGCCCCGGTGAATCGTGCCGGAGTGACCTGCGCGGTCGTCTCGGTGGAGCCGAGCGTCGCGGTGACGACGCCGGAGCCGTCGAGCCAGGGCGGCGCGGCGACGCGGTGGCCGCCGGTCAGGGCCCCCCGCTCGCGCGCGGCCAGCATGAAGGTGTCCATGCGCCGGTAGCCGTAGTCGGTCCCGAGCTCCTTGGCCAGCTCGGCGTGGAGCGCGAAGCTCGCGCGCGCCAGCGGCCCGAGCGGCGAGCCGTCGCACCAATCGAGCGCCAGGAACCCGCCCGATTTTCCCGACGCGGCGCACGCGACGCCTGAGCGCTCGACCACGGTCACGGCGATGCCGCGCCGGGCGAGGAAGTAGGCGACCGAGGCACCGACGACGCCGGCGCCGCAGACGAGCACGTGCCGAGGTGGGCTCACTCGGCGTATGCTACATCGACCCAAGGAGGTCTTCATGCACTACGGCGTCGTGATGTTCCCCACCGAGTACGCGATGGCACCGGACGAGCTCGCGCGGGCACTCGAGGAGCGCGGCTTCGAGTCGGTGTGGTTCCCGGAGCACACGCACATTCCCGCGAGCCGTCGGAGCCCCTGGCCGGGCGGCGGCGATCTCCCGAGGGACTACTGGTCGTCCTACGATCCGTTCGTCGCGCTGATGGCGGCGGCCGCGGCGACCAAGCGCCTCAAGCTCGGCACCGGCATCTGCCTCGTCATCGAGCGCGATCCGATCACGATGGCCAAGGAAGTCGCGACGCTCGACCGGCTCTCGGGCGGCCGAGTGCTCTTCGGCATCGGCGGCGGATGGAACCAGGAAGAAATGGCCAATCACGGCACCGAGTGGAAGAGCCGCTGGCGGCTCCTGCGCGAGCGCGTGCTGGCGATGAAGGAGATCTGGACCAACCGCGAGGCCGAGTTTCACGGCGAGTTCGTGAACTTCGACAAGATCTGGGCCGATCCGAAGCCAATCCAGAAGCCGCACCCGCCGGTCATCATCGGCGGCGACGGCGCGACGACGTTCGATCGCGTCGTGGAGTACGGCGACGGGTGGATGCCGATCATGCGCCCGAAGACGAACCCGGTCGAGAAGATCCCCGAGCTCCGCGAGCGCCTCAAGAAGGCGGGCCGCGATCCGAAGTCCGTGCCTGTCTCGATCTTCTTCGCCCCACCGAAGAAGCCGGCACTGGACGCGCTCGCCGCGGCCGGAGTCGAGCGCGCGATCTTCGGCCTCCCCTCCGAAGGCCGCGACGCCGTTCTTCCGAGGCTCGACGCGTTCGCTGCCGTCATGCGCAGCTGA
>QHSQ01000490.1 GCA_003221615.1 Candidatus Rokuibacteriota bacterium
CGGCAGTTTAGCGGACCAGCCCCAAGGAATTACACTAGCAGTCGATACTGACCGGACGTCGGTATCGAGGCGTGTATGAGCAGCTGCTGGCGGATCCTCCTGGGGCTTTCCGCGGTCCTGGCGACTGCCTGCTCGAGCCTCGTCGCTCCGTACCGACAATACGAGATCCGGTTCGATGCTCCGGCGAGGCCGCCGCTTGGCGGGAGCCCGAGCGACAGCGAGCCCATCGACTCGATCGCCTGGCTGATGCATCACCGGCTCGATCTACCGTTCCCACCGGACATCAAGGTCTACGTCTTCGTCAACGAGGCCGCATTCGTGGACGGACTTAACAAGATCGCGGGCGAGAAGTCCGAAGAGGCGCGGGAACGGCGCTTCGCGTTCGGTGTCGCCACACGCGGCGCCCTTTTTTTGCGTGGCGACTATCTGGCTCGGATGAACCTGGCGGGGCGGGCGTCGCTGATCGCCCACGAGCTAACGCATATCAGCCAGGATAGGCTCCGCCAAGGCGGACGGGCCCGACCCGCGCAGTGGGTCCTGGAGGGCCATGCCGAATGGGTCAAGTTCAAGGTAGTCGACCTGCTCGGATATCGAGCCTACGCCGAGTCACGCGACATAATGGTGCGCGCCGCCCTCGGGTCGACGATCCAATCCTTCCCCGACCTTCCGGCGCTCACCGACAATGCGGCCTGGATCGAGGCGACACGTCGGATCGGCGCGATGGCCACCTACGGTCAGGCGTTCCTGGCAGTAGACTGGCTTGTGGAACAGTACGGCAATGCGAAGCTGCTCGAATTTCTCGGGCGCTTTGCGCTCGACGCCGATCCGCGAGAACACTGGCGGACAGTCTTTCCGCTTTCGTACCGCGAGTTCGCCGACAAGTTCCGCACCAGGCTGGAAGGTCTGGGCCGACCTCGACCGCCAGCACCTCGGGGATCATGAGGGAACATTTCCGGTCACGTTCCGTCGGGACGGGACAGGCTGGCGACGAGGCCGCTCCCAACGGGAGCGCCCATGTTTGCCACGAAGATGAGGACTGTGCTGGCCGCGAGCTTCGCGGCACGGGCAACCGGCGTGCCCGTTACGACGTCGAACCACCCGAGCTCACGAACCACGACCTCGACGACTTCCCAGCCGTATAGAAGCACTGAGCTCGGTCGCGGGCTCGATCGAAGTTGCGCTTGCGGGATCGTGTCTTCGATGCACGCTCACCGCGCCGCCCGCCCGTGGGTCGTTGACCGAGAACGGTAACGACCCGACCAAAGTAGGGTGTATCGCCACCCGACCAACGTCGGGTAGAAACATCCCGCCTCGCCCAGTTACCTTCACGACAGATGAATACGACATTTCACCGACGACGCGAGGCAGGGAGATGAACGTTGAGGCGGTGCCCGGCGACGGGCAGGACGCGGAGAAAGTCGTGCAGGACGCGTTGTGGACCGTGGTCCGGAAGATCGATACCTTCCACGGCGAGTTGGCGTTCGGGTCGTGGTTGCATGAAAGAGCGACGAGCACATCTCGATCGTGGCTCGCCCTGGCGCTGGCGCCGCTAGCCGTAACCCGTTGACGCCTGCTGACCTCGAAAGAGGTGAGCAGGACACAACGGAACGGAGGAGGAAGACGATGAGGATGTTCAAGAGGATCACGTTCGTGCTCGCGGCGGTCGCCCCGCTTGCTATGAGCGCGTGCACCGTCAGCACGTCTGGCGCGGTCGGCACGGGCGAGTCGTCCGGCTACAGTACCTCGATGCCCCCCGCCACCGACGCGCAGCAGTCCGGCTCGTCGGTGGCCCCCGGTCACTACGGTGACACGTTTGTTGGCAGCCCGGAGCCGGGCTTCGACCCCGACAAGATCATCGAGGCCCCCTGACCGTACGGTTCGGCGCTCGTCGAGGCTTTTAGTCAGTCATCCGAGCGGCCCGTACGGGCGTCTTTGCTCTTGAGAAGAGCGATCCTCGAATCGCATTGAGCACCAGCGACATCAAGAATAGGGTCAAATCTGGTCATGAGGAGTTCTCTGCTGAATGGGCTGTGGATCGTTCTTGCTGCGGCGGTTCTCGGGGTCTTTGTCGTGGGGGATCTCGTCCTCTGTGGCGGCCACGCCTACTTCAGGCAATTCATGGGCCGGCAATAGCAGCGACGGCCTTCCTCAGCAACTCGACCGCGCCGAGGATCGTGGCGATCACCACGACCACCGCGCCGGCCACGCCGACCGCCAGAACGTCATTTAGCATCACGTTCCCGAGCCTTCTCAGCGGCGAGGGATCGCCGCGCCATGGGCGGATCTGAGAAGGCGGTCGGACGAAGACCTACATCGTCCTCAGGACGCGCGCGGCAAAGCTCACGAGCGCGTACCAATCTCATTTCTTGAAAAGAAGTTCAAGCCCATCGGCGCATGCTCGGGCCACCGCATAGCCAGCCTTTGCTTGCCCCGGCATCTTATCCCAGCCACCCTTTTCAATGACTTCAGCTCTCTGCCAGCTACTTACTGCCTCGAGTTCTTTGAGTTTCGCTTCCTAAACCGGGATCCCCGATATGGAGTCATTCCGCCTCTTATGGCAGCGTCCACCGAGCGACTGTCCCCTCAGTCAACTTGTTCACGCTTCCCGCCACGTTGCCGGCGGTGCTTCTGGCAAACGCTGGGGCTTGCCCATTTCCTCCGATTCCTGCACGGTCCTCCGTATCACGCTGGTGCTGGAGCCCCGCTTCGCGCTTACGCGCGGTCTTCTCAGAATCCATTCCGTCGCATGCACGTGCGATATGTCGCCTGATACCCGTCCGTGATCCCATCTGTCGCCAGCCCCATCAGCTGGGGATCCGAGGACTCCATGCGGATCGGCCCGACCCACGTGGTCCACGTCGCTGCGCTGTCCGTCCGGGCTGACTCCACGCGCACGTAGTCCTTGGTCGGCGAAGTGGTGATGCCCGCCTTCATGGCGGCGCGCGCCTTCGTATTGCAGGCGGCGAAATCGGCCGCCGTCGGCGTCTGGGCATACACGCCGACCGCTGCCGAGACAAGGCTCGCCACGAGGGCGCTAACAAGAGCACGCGTCACGTTCCGCATGGAGCACCTCCCGAGAGCCGTCACCGCCCGACGACCACCGACTTCACGACCAGCCCGGCTCACTGCATGCGAGAGTTATATAAATTCTACTTGACATATAGTTTATATGATGATATTGCGAGGAAGTCAAGCGGGAAGGGAGCTGGAGAGGCGGCGGCCAACGCTCCTCGCCCCCGAAGAAGGAGGACGGATCATGGAGTTCGGAATGTTCGTCTCGTGGGTGGTCGTGGGGTTGCTGGCTGGCGGGCTGGCCGAGATCGTGATGAAGGATGGAGGGTACGGCCTGTTCGGGGATCTGCTGCTCGGTGTTTTCGGGAGCGTCGCGGGGGGCTGGATCGCCCTGAACGTCTCCGCGGGCGGGGGGCTCTTCCCCACGGTGGTCGTCGCCTTCCTCGTGGCAATCATCGTGCTCGTGGCCCAGCGGAAGGTCTGGGCGCACGCCTAGGAACGTGAGCCTCACATCCCGGGTGACCAGGTCGAGCCTCGACCTGGTCACGCTGCACCGCCCGGCGAAGTCCACCGCACGAGGAACGTGGAGAAGTCGGCGGCTGCGCCTGCGATGCCGCACGGCGACATGTATTAGCGAAGAGGGAGATCCCCCTTTGATGAGAACAGCAATCGGTCTGATCGGGCTCGGTCTCATCGGCGGTGTCGTGCCGACCGGGCTCCAGGGCATCACGTATGCGCTGCCGGTGCTCGCCGGTACCGCCGGAGCGCTGACCGCGCTCGTGATCTGCTGTCTCGCCAGCGCCGTCGCCACCCGTCGTCAGACTCCCCCCGTCACCCTCCGGTGGGGTCTTCCCTTCGGCCCGGGTCGAGTCGTGACCCGGGCCACTTCACCGTCGGGCGCTCACTCGGCGCTTGGGATGCGGAGCCCGGCCGAGTACCGGGCGGAACCCACATCGGCGGCATGAGTCACGACGAGGCCATCCTGGCCTTTGTGGCTTGAGCGAGCAAGTCCCACGGGTTCCCGACGCTGCCTCCCCGCCTCGGCGACACTCCCCCGCCCGCGTCGCCAGGTTCGCTCCCAACAGGGGCCGTCCGCTCGGCGCCGAGATGCTTGACCGAGAGCCGGAGCCGGAACAGCGGCCTGCCGCCCGACGCCACCGCCAAATAGTTCTCGACGGCCATGGCGTTCGCGTGCGTGGCCTGCGAGCCCGACCAGTACACCCGTCGTAGTGCCACAGCATCCCGATGTCCTCCGCCAACTCGCGCAGGCTGCCACGGCGCATGCGCTACGCCGACCAGCGGGTCCCTTTAGCTTTCGCCACGTGATCGTCCCTTCCAGGCGCGCTTGGCCACGCTGCGCGCGATCGCACTCAGGCGCTCGCCGGCGTGGCCGGCGCGGCTCCAGAAGAGCCGCGCGCGGTCGATCGAGCTGAGGTGCGAGAAGTAGTAGACGTCGTCCACGGCCTCGATGGCCACCCGCGAGCCGATCCGCAGCCCGCGCGTCTCGGCACCGTGGCAGACGAAGCGGGCGCCGCCGCTCAGCTCGACCAGCGCGATGTGAAGGGGTGAACGGAAGCCCTGGGGCGGCGAGTGGAGCGTGGTGAAGGAAACCACCGCACCGGCCCCGATCACCGAGGTGCGCACCATCTCGACCGGGTGGCGCGGACACCAGCGCGCGGGCGGCGCCGCGACGAACCCACACACGGGACACCGGGAGGCCGCGAGCTGCTCGATCATTTCATCTGGCAGTTCTGACAGGGCTCGATGCCGCCCGCGAACCCGCTCCTGACGACCTTGGCACCGCTACACTCAGGGCAGATCGGCCATCGGCGATGTCCATGATCTGCTTGGCGAGGTCCCTCCGCCGTCGCCGTCATCGCGCGCGCCCAGCCAAGAGGCTCGCCATCCGCCGCTGGTACTTCGCCTGGCGCCGGCTGCTGATGCCCGCCTCGCGGAGGGTGTCCTCGGGCGTGGTCGTGTGTTCTTCGTGAGAGCTAGCGCGGCACTGCCAGACGTCGTCGCGCTCTAGCATCCGTCCCCAGACTTCCAGCATGTCTTCGACGTGTCGGAAGAAGCCCGATCGGTTACGTACGGGCACCTGCATGAGCACGTTGCGAAGGCACTGGACGAACGCATCGACTTCGGGGTCGGTCGTACTCGGCGCC
>QHSQ01000491.1 GCA_003221615.1 Candidatus Rokuibacteriota bacterium
CGCGGATCTTGCGCTCGGTCTCCCCGACGTACTTGTTGAGGAGCTCGGGGCCCTTGATGTTGAGGAAGAAGCCCTTGATCTTCTCGCCGCGCTTCTCGGAGATCTTCTCGGCGAGGTTGTTGGCGACGGCCTTGGCGATCATGGTCTTGCCGCAGCCGGGAGGGCCGTAGAGGAGCACCCCCTTGGGCGGGGCGAGCTTGTGCTCCTTATAGTAGTCGGCGTACAGATACGGGAGCTCGACCGCGTCCTTGATGGCCTCGATCTGATCGCCCAGACCGCCGATGTCGTCGTAGCCGATATCGGGGACTTCCTCGAGGCTGAGATCTTCCACCTCAGTCTTCGGCAGTCGCTCGAGAAGATAGCCGCTCTTCGGATCGAGCAGCAGATGGTCTCCAGTCTTCAGACGATAAGAGCGCAGCGGCTCGGCGATGATGCCGACCTTCTCTTCGTCGGCGCGGAGGGTGACGAGGGCGCGCTCGGCGTCGAGCTGCTCCTTGAGGATGACGACCTCGCCCTGGATCTCGTAGCCGGCAGGCTCGATGACGTTGAGGCCTTCGTTGAGGATGAGCTCCTGACCGGGCTTGAGCATCTCGGGCTTGATCGAGGGATGGAGGTTGACCTTCACCTTGCGGCCCTGCGAGAGGATGGTGACGGTGTTGTCCTCGTTGGCGGCGAGATAGACGCCGTACATCGAGGGCGGGGCGCAGAGCTTGTCGACCTCTTCCTTGAGCGCGGCGATCTGCTCGCGCGCCTCGTGCAGCGCCGTCACCGGGATTTCGTTTTGGTTGCGCGCCTGGGCCAGCAGGCGATCGGCGGCACTTCGCTCCACGTCGAAGACACGGGAGGCCTTCGACGTGTTCGTGATCACTCTCGTTGACTCGAATGCGTCCAGGTCCGTGCCGAACACCGCATCCTTCGATCTCATGGTCCGGGCCTCCGGGCGTCGGGCGAGCCCCTCATCCGCCCTCTTATGCGTCTGTTCAACGCGTGTACTCTTGAGATTTCTGCGTGGCTGCAAGCCGTGTGCCCGCTGCGAACTCGCGCAACATTCGAGCTTGCCGAGGGTGCGCTCAATAGGTGAGCCCCGGAAGTGTAGAAGCTACACTCTGAAATCGTGTACAACTTACCGGAGACGCGATCAGATGGGATCGCGTTACTGCAGTCGCAGCGTCGCTGGCGCCGAGGGAAGGCACCATGTCACGCGCTGATCACCAGATACGAGGAGTGGACGATCTCGCGTCCCCGGGCTTGAGTCCGAGAACTTCCCTTCCAACGCAGACTCCCCGTGCAACGAAGAATTCGAGAATCTTGCGAATGGCAGCTCACTATTGTGCAAATGGTTTCATCAGGTCCTTTCGTGGCCGCGCCTCCGGCTCCGATGGATCGACCGCGCCGCCCTGGTCGCTGGTTCTGGCACCGGGGAGGTGTCCGATTCAGCTGGCTGACCGTTCTGGCACTTATCCTGTTGGCCTCCGTGCCCGCTGCTGCCGATAGCTGTTCCGACTACGACGATCGTGGCTCGTCGCATCCGTTCGCCTTCAGGATAGGCCCCTCTCATGCTGACCTTGGCGACTCGAGGTCGACGCGCGCGCTGACGACGTACACCGCTCGCCACGATGATGGGGTCATATTTAGGCTGCGCCCGCCAGCACCGCGTCAGCGAAGACCGTCATCGCCCTATAGCGGCGTTACGAACCCAACAGGGCGGTGTTCGTTCGCTACAACATCGTCAGCGAGCAGGATTTGAGAGATGCCGCGATCCACAGAGCATACGTTGGGCACACTCAGCGAGATTCGGAGATGACCGCCGCGCGCCAACCACGTAGAATGTCAGGCGCGAGCCGTTAGCTCAGACGGTAGAGCACCTGACTTTTAAGAGGCCGATCATTCTGGCCTGCGCTGTCCTAGTTCTTCCCAGATAAGACGTTTTTCTCGTCAGGCGTTCCGGCCTGGGCCTGAAAAATACCGTCTTTCCCTTCAAAAACCGTCCGAAAACTGTCCGAACAGACCAACCCTACAAAAGGAGGAGCTCATGATCGACAAGAGCAACCAGCGTGCGCCAATTCTTCCATGAGCTCTCTGACATCGACGGGCGACTATCTCTTCTTGTGACCCGTCCCGCGACGCGCCGAAAGCGTTCGCTTCACAGTCGGCTTGATTTGCGCGAATTCGGCGACGAGCTGCCGCTCAGCTTCAAACCAGTCACCCATATCCTGACCATGGTCACCGCCACGAGAGACATAGATCTCAAAAGCACGGTGGGCGATTTGGGGATGGGTCGGCCCCTGTTTCGTTAGACTGACCTTCGCCATTGCGCCTCCTTCAGAATAATGTGTTGCATATCGCAGTTTCTCACCGCTTCTGGGTGGGGCAGAAATCTTTTGGTTTCGCAGGAGCTGCGCGAGGATTAGACCTTATCCACAGCCCGCGCTTCGCCTTTTCTGCTCGCTCTATACAATGAAAGAGTACGTATAACTTCGAGACCCGCCGACTTCAGGCCATCGCCATCCTGTTTTTCGGGATAGGTTCTGAGGCAGATCTGACGTATTCCGGTGTCTGCCTTCGGTTCTCGGCCTAATCATTTTACTGTTCTATGCATTGCATTAATGTGTCACTCCGTAGTAACGCCTTGCGTCTGGGATCCGGCCTTCTCGTCATCGTTGCCGTCACTTCGTTCCTCGGTTTCCCCGGTATCTTCAGCGTTTGCCGCGCCAGACATCACCTACAACAGCTTCGAGTTCCCTGATATGCGAAACGTCGATTTGACCGGGATGCTCGTCATGCAGCCCGGAGGGCAACCCAATCAGCCACCCGGTGTCTGTCTTGGAACCCTCGGGAGCGGCGTCTGCACGGGGTTCGTCTATAATCACGACCCCGCCCGCGTGCAGATCGTCAATGATCCCGCGAACTGCCACAGTGGAAGTTGGTGCGCTCGTGTGGATTTGCCTGCCGGAGCCCTCGGCAACGCCGAGATGCTGGAGAGTGGATATACCCCTGGTTACATTGG
>QHSQ01000492.1 GCA_003221615.1 Candidatus Rokuibacteriota bacterium
CAATCGTTGTTCTGCCATTCAGCAGTTTGAGCGCCGACCAGGAGTATTTCGCGGACAGCATCACCGAGGACCTGATCATCGATCTTCCGAAAATCTCGGAGTTATTATTATTCGTCAACGCGTGACATTCAGCGTTTGCATACAAGGGCAAGGTCATGCGTGTGCAAGAGATCCCGCGCGAGCTCGGTGTCCCGTACCTGCTCGCTCGAAGAGCTGGCAGCGTCCCCGGGTTGAGCGCGCCGCTCAGCGGCGGCCGTGGAGGATGTCGCACCAGCGCCGGTTGTCGTCGCCGCCCGCCTCGGCGCTCCCCGACAGGTACGCGGACGCGGTCACCACTTCGTCGTCGGCGCCGTCACGCGCCGGAGAGTGGGATTCGCACCACCACACGTCGAGAATTTCCTGGCTCGGGTCGGCATCAGGCTCACAAGCGGGACAGTAGGCGCGGGCGACACACGGAGTGTCCGGGAGGTAGTCCGTCACCGATCTATGGCGAGGATCAGCATCGCCATTCCTTTCTCACTCTGGTTCCGATAATTCAATGAACAGCCTGCGATTCAGGAACTATCGGCAATTCGCGTGCCACGCTGGGACTACGCTGGAATGGCTCATTGCCACATGTAACCGAAGGACCAGTAGAAAAGGTCTTCACCACACAGCGCACGACCTTTCATCCTTGTCGCAAGTGATTCCACTTCCGGAAACAAGCCTTCCTCGACGACCTGGACTGGCGAAGTGAGAATAAGAGGACTGACGAAAACGGCCTTGCGACGAACGTCTCGTCTCGTGCCGCGAAGTTGTGTTCCATGATATCTCTCCTATAGATATTATTTAGCCTATAGATATTATTAGGCGGCTGACCAAAATAATCTATAGGTGAACACCTAAAAGCTGCCATAGAAACACCTCAAGCGGCATAAGGAGTAGGTTAAGTTCTATGAACTTTCCGCAAAAGCTTTTTTCCGGAAATATATCCGCACTGGTGGCAATCTTGCAACACGCTCGCAGGAGGAAACGTCATGCCGCGGGTATCGGTCATCATTCCTACCTTCAACTGTGCACGCTTTCTAGACCGGGCTTTCCGCACCGTGTTCGCTCAGACCTATAAAGACTACGAGATCATCGTCGTGGATGATGGCTCAACAGACGAGACGCAGGATGTGATAGCCCAGTATGAGGCAAAGGTACACTATCTGTACCAGCTGAACAGAGGACCAGCGTCAGCACGGAATCTCGCGCTGTCCGCAGCCAGCGGGGAGTTCGTCGCCTATCTGGACGCTGATGATATGTGGTATCCGCATAAGCTGGAAAGGCAAGTAGCCTTCCTAGACGCCCATAAGGAGTGTGGACTGGTTCACGGTGATATGACCGTTATCGATGCCATGGATCAACCACTCTACTTGCGATTCAATCAGGAGACCCAAAGGGAAATTCCTTCCGGTCATTGCGTCATGGTTTTGCTGCGCTGGAACCACGTCCAAACCCCGACCGTGTTAGAGCGCCGTGACAGCATCGAGCGCGCCGGAAAATTCGACGAGAGGCTCAGGATAATCGAGGACGGCTTCCACTGGATCCTGGTGGCCATGGCAGGAATAGCCTTCGGCTACATTGATGAACCCCTGGCGTTCTATCGGCGGCGAGCCGACAGTCTCAGCAGCAACCAGCGGCAGATGGCGGAAGCGTACGTGCTGCTGTTTGATCTCCTTTTGACTGAGAAAGCCCTCGCGCTGCGGTGTGGCCAGGAGGCGGTCGACATCGTCCGTGCCAGGCTGCATGCTTGCCAGCGGTGTCTTGTCTATCTTGACCGCCTTGAGGGTCGCACGGGCCATGCGCGGCAGCGGGTTATCCACCTCATACAGGACTCTCCCTGGCACATCGGGTTGTATGCGGAGCTGTTGAAGTCTTGCGTGCCGTCGGCCTTGGCCACGAAGCTGCGCGTGCTCCGGGAGTGGTGTTGGCGGACATGAGGAACTGGCTGTCATATGGGAACCGAGCGTGTCCCCGCGTGAGATCGACGCCGCTGCCCGCGCGCGTGGTAGGAAGCTGCTGTCGCTCGAGGTCCGACGTAGTGACGAGATCGACCGAGCCTTCAAGACGGCGATTGACGCTCGCGCGGATGCTCTGCTCGTTGTCAGTGGGGGGCTGCTTACTTCAGAAGCCCGGCGTATCGCGGAGCTGGCCGCTAAAAGCCGGCTCCCTGCCATGTATCCGCTGCGGTTCTTTGTCGAGGGCGGCGGGCTAATCTCTTATGGCACGGACATCGTGGACGTCTGGAGGCGAGCAGCGGCCTTCGTCGACAAAATCCTCAAGGGCGCCAAGCCCACCGATCTCCCGGTGGAGCAGCCCACAAAGTTCGAGCTGGTGATCAACCTCAAGGCCGCGAAGGCACTCAAACTCACGATCCCGCAGACGCTGCTCCTCCAGGCGGACCAACTGATCGAGTAGCCGTGCTCGACCAACGCGCCGAGCTCCTCTGGGCAGCAGTCGTCTGCTAGACTCCCGCCAGCCATCCTCCACCGAG
>QHSQ01000493.1 GCA_003221615.1 Candidatus Rokuibacteriota bacterium
CCTCTCTAAGAGAAGGCGGCTGCGCCAGCACCAATTTGCGGCTTCCTCCGGCTACGCGCCGATCCGGGGACGTGCGAGAGGCGAGCTCTTTTGGTCGGAGCGCCGTGCGAGCCTGGCAGGCTAACTACAGGATCACCGGCGGCCGAAGGCCGCCGGTGATCCTGAGTGTTCGCCGCACAGGGAAAGGGCTTCGCGAGTGACACGCAGCGGGCGTCTCTCTCTGCTCGCGCTTGTTCTTGTGCTCTTGGCGGGGCCTCTCGTTGCCGACGCGCAGCAACCGGGGACGGTGTACCGGATCGGCTATCTCAGGTATCTGGCGTGCACGGAGCCCGCGTTCTTCACGGATCTGCGCCAAGGGCTGCGCGAACTCGGCTATGCCGAGGGCCACAACCTTGTCATCGATTGCCGAGCCGCGCCGGGAAGGGCCGAGAAGATTCCCGACCATGCGGCCGAGTTGGTTCGCCTCAACGTCGACGTTATCGTTGCCGAGGGGACTACCGCGGCGCTCGCGGCAAAGCAGGCGACGAGAACGGTCCCCATCGTCATGGTCAACATTGGAGACCCGGTGGCCAGCGGGCTCGTGAGCAGCCTTGGGCGGCCCGGAGGGAACATCACGAGCTCGACGATGCTCGCCCCAGAGATTGTCCGCAAAACTCTTCAGCTGCTGAAGGAGGCCGCTCCCGCAGTCTCGCGCGTCACCGTCTTGATCGATCCGACGAACCCCGGCCAAACGTTGCCCGATCAGCAGATGGCCGCCGCGGCCGAAATCTTGGGCGTCAGGCCACAGCGCGTAAAGATCCAAACGTCAGCGGATCTCGACCATGCCTTCACGGCCGTGCTACGGCAGCGGGCCCAGGCACTTCTCGTCTACCCGCTACCGCTCACGCCTGTCGACTTTCAGAGGCTCATGGGGTTTGCGATCAAGAACCGGCTGCCGACCGCAACATGGCACACGCCCTTCGGCCGAGCGGGCGTGACGATGTTCTACGGGACCAATGTTGCCGAGCAGTATCGGCGCACCGGAGTATTCGTCGACAAGATCCTTAGTGGATGCTTGATCTCGATGCGCGACTGCGAATCGCCACCGCCCACTGGAACAGTCGAGGTGCGACCGTATGGCGAGCGTCTCTGGGCTAGTCGACGGTATCATCTGCGTCAGGTGTGGACGTGGCGCGGGCCACGATACGACCTGTCATTCGAGATCACGCCCGTGGACGGGGCGGACGCACAGGCCACCATCCTGAAGACCAGCTATCTCGCAATCCCGGTGGAGCAGGTTGCCGGACTGATGCGCACAGTTGGCTTCGAGAACGGGGCACGCGTGGATGAGCGATTCTTTCAACCCGTGTTGGTCGGCACGCGACCCATGGTCTAACTTCGCGATGAGCGACGCCGGCTTCGCGCTGCTCAGCCGTCGCGGGTTATCGCCGGCGTTAGCCGACAGGGGGACCTGTTGCTGTTTCCGTTTGAATACAATGCGGCCCTCCCGCTCGCGCCCAACCAGGCGAACATTGAATTACTGACGCGTGTTGCTGACGGACTTCGAGCCACTGGACGTTGTCGGTGGGTGCGACAAGAGGGAAGGGTGGTAGTGTTTCGGAGTGGGATCTCCCTCATCAGATTCACACGCCATCCGTTGGCTGCTGTCACAAACGGGACCGTCCGGATCGACCAGCGGCAAGGACCAGCCGTTCTTGAGTACCGGCTCACTTTTATGGAATTGATACTCTATTCGCTTGGTCTACTTGCTATTTGGGCAGGATCCGAAGCGTGGATGTTGGCCACGTCGCATCTGGCCCTTTTCAGTCGGCGGTCCTGGTATTCGTGCTCTTTTGCGCTGGCAACCTCGGTTACGCGACCTGGTGGTTTCGACGGTTCCTGAAGCGAAAGATCTTGGAGAAATAGTTGGCGATTTCATGAGCAAGACCTCCAGATCGGCCAACCGCCGAATCCAGCGCCGGCGAAATCAGCGTTCGCCGCCTACTGCGATCGACGCTTGCGTGCCGCGGCTGATCCGGGGCTTGGATGACAGAGGCAAGACTATGCGAAGCCGACTACGATCGCTCTGGTCGATAGTCCCAGCGCTCGTCCTCTTCGGTGCGGGGTGTGCTGGGACAGGACTGTCGACTACTCCGTCGGTTGTGGCCGCGCCCACCCTCGTCGAGGCAAAGCGTCAGGTCAACGCATACGTCGACTCGGGTCGCTACGAGGCCGACATCGCCGCCGTCGCTGACCAGGCGAGCGCCTATCTGGAGTCGCGGGTGCACGGCGGAGGTAAGTTGGCGATCGTCTTGGACGTCGATGAGACAGCGCTCTCGAATCTCCCGAGCCTTCGAGCGAACGATTACGGGTTCATCATCCCCGGTCCCTGTGATCTTCCGGGTGGGCCATGTGGGCTGGGCGCGTGGATTCGGATGGCGCAAGCGGACGCGATCAAACCGGTCTTGGCGCTCGCCCGCCTCGCCCGCGCCCGCGGCGTCGCCGTGTTCATCCTCACCGGACGCCCGGAATGGGCGCGCGCGCCAACTGAACGCAATCTGCGGACTGCGGGATACGAATGGACCGCGCTGATCTTGAAGCCAGACGCCCTAACGACGAAATTGGCAGCCGATTTCAAGGCGCCAGAGCGGAAGAAACTCATCGATCAGGGCTACACAATCATCGTGAACATCGGCGATCAGATGAGTGACCTTGAAGGAGGTTTTGCCGAGCGGACGTACAAGCTGCCGAACCCGTTCTACTTCCTACCGTGAAGCGACGCGCTCCGACGATCCTTGCCTCACAGGCGGCCGTCGCCTATCA
>QHSQ01000494.1 GCA_003221615.1 Candidatus Rokuibacteriota bacterium
CATCGGCTACTTCGTCGAGTACAGCGGCATGAAGTTTGGCATGTTCCTGATGACCGACATGGTCGAGACGATCGTGCTGGCCGGCCTGAGCACGTCCCTCTTCCTGGGCGGCTGGCAGATCCCGTACCTCTTCGCCGAAGGATTCCAGTTTCCCTGGGGCGCCGGCATCGCGCTCGCGCCGTTGCTGGTGACGGTCTTACAAGTGGGCGCGTTCGTCGGGAAGGTCGCCGTGGTGATCTTCGTCCTGATGCTGATCCGCTGGACCCTGCCGAGGTTCCGCTACGACCAGGCGATGCGCCTGGGCTGGCTCGGGCTCTTTCCGCTGGCGATCGCCAACATCGTGGTGACCGGCCTGGTGCTCGCGGCGTGGGGGAGTCGATGAGCCCGATGAATCTCCGCCAGCGGTTCTACCTGGTCGAGGTTCTCACCGGGCTCGGCCTGACCGCGGCGCACTTCTTCCGCAACATGGGACGCCACACCGCCCGCGCGTTCGGGCGAAAGGGTACCAGCGGCGCGGTCACGATCCAGTACCCGGAGGAGCGGCGGCCGTACTCGCCGCGCCTGCGCTCGCTGCACCGCCTGGTGCGGCGCGAGGACGGCTCGCCGCGCTGCGTAGCCTGCATGATGTGCGAGACCGTGTGTCCGGCCCACTGCATCTACATCGTCGCGGACGAGCATCCGAACCCGGAGATCGAGAAGGTGCCGCGGCGCTTCGACATCGACCTTGGGAAATGCGTGTTCTGCGGCTACTGCGTGGAGGCGTGCCCCGAGGACGCGATCCGCATGGATACCGGGATCCTGGAGTTTTCGTCCTACAGCCGAGGTGGGATGATCTATACGAAGGAGATGCTGCTGTCGCTCGAGCCCGCCGACACGACCGGACGCCCGCGCTCGCCGATCCCGATCCCGGCCAATCGGAGAGTGTGATGGCGTACGTGTCGTTCTTCGCCATCGCGGCGATCGCGGTGGGATCGGCGCTCGGGCTGATCCTGAGACCCAACGCGATCCACGGCGCCCTCTTCCTGGTCGTCAATCTCGGGTCGGTCGCGGCCCTTTATCTCATGCTGGGCGCCGAGTTCCTCGCGGCCGCGCAGGTGATCGTGTACGCCGGCGCGATCATGGTGCTCTTCGTCTTCGCGATCATGGTGCTGATCCCCGGCAAGGAAGAGGCCGGGCCGGACCCCCGCCGCGGCGCGCGGCTGCTCGCGCTGCCGGTCGGCGGGCTCCTCTTGCTGCTGCTGGTGTTCGTCGTCATGGGCCGCTGGAGCGGTCCGAGCGCGCCGACCGGGCTGAGCGGCAGCGCCGGCGCGGTCGGTCGGCTGCTCTTCACGAGCTACCTGTTCCCGTTCGAGCTGACCTCGGTGCTGCTGCTGGCGGCGATGGTCGGCGTGCTGCTCCTCGCGAGGCGCCGCGCGTGACCGGCCGGACCGGGAGCCGGGTGGTGGAACGACATGGTGCCTGAGAGCTACTATGTGGCGCTGTCGGCGGTGCTGTTCTCGATCGGCGTCGTGGGCGTCGTGATCCGGCGCAACCCGCTCGTCATCTTCATGTCGATCGAGCTCATGCTGAATGCGGCAAATCTGGCGCTGGTCGCGTTCGGCCAGCGTTTCGGCAACCTCGACGGCCAGGCCGTCGTTTTCTTCGTGATGGCGGTCGCGGCGGCCGAGGTCGCCGTCGGGCTGGCGATCATCGTGACGATCTTTCGCGTTCGCCGGCGGCTGTCGGTGGACGATCTGAGCGTCATGCGTTGGTAGGGAGGACTCATGGCCAAGACACTGACACGGAGTGAAGCGTCGTCTTCAGGGTTCGGCGTCGACGCCGAGGCCGCGAAGCGGTTGCTGTCGGAGATGATCCTGATTCGCCGTTTCGAGGAAAAGGCGGCCGAGGCGTACGCGCTCGGGAAGATCGGCGGGTTCCTCCATCTCTACATCGGCGAAGAGGCGGTGGCGGTCGGCGCCACGTCGGCGCTCCGTCCGGACGACTACGCGATCTCCGCCTACCGCGAGCACGGCCACTGTCTGGCCAAGGGCTCGGATCCCAAGCGGATGATGGCCGAGCTCTATGGGCGCCGCGACGGGCTCTCCAAAGGCAAGGGCGGATCGATGCACCTGTTCGACCGGAGCACCAACTTCCTCGGCGGCCACGCGATCGTCGGGGCGCACCTGCCGATCGCGGTCGGGGTGGCCTTCGCCATCAAGTACCGGGGCGGCGATCAGGTGATCGTGTGCTACTTCGGCGACGGCGCGGTGCCGGAGGGAGAGTTTCACGAATCGATGAATTTGGCCGCGCTCTGGAAGCTGCCGGTCATCTTCCTGT
>QHSQ01000464.1 GCA_003221615.1 Candidatus Rokuibacteriota bacterium
AAACCCCGGAGGCCGAGCGGTCGATTACACCGCGAAGGCAACACCCTCTCTGCCAATATGAGTGAGACAGTGACCCCCTGAGAGTTTAGTGTCGAGGGCGAGGCAGGATCGGAGAGCGATGAGCGCATTGGAGCAGGCCCTCGGTGGGCCCGCGATCGAGGTGGTGGCGAAGGCGACGCGGCGGCAGTTCACGGTGGAGTACAAACGGAAGATCGTCCGGGAGGCCGACGGCTGCAAGACGCCGGGCGCGATCGGGGCGTTGCTGCGGCGTGAGGGGCTGTACTCCTCGCACCTGACGACGTGGCGTACGGCGCGGGAGCGGAGGGAACTGGCCGGGGCACCGAAAAAGCGCGGGCCCAGGCGGCGTGTCTCCGATCCGCGCGACAAGCGGATCGCCGATCTGGGGCGCGAGAGCACGCGCTGGCGGAAGCGCGCCGAGCGCGCTGAGGCCCTGGTCGAACTGCAAAAACAAGTGGCGGCGTTGCTGGGAACGCCGCTGGCCACCGAGACCTCGTGATGGCGACGGTCACCCAGATCGGACCGCGGCTGGGCATCGCCCCCACGTGCGCGGCGCTCGGCCTGCCGCGCGCCACGTACTACCGCCGGCGCCAGCCCGCACGGGCCGCGACGCCGCGACGGCCTTCGCCACGGGCGCTCGGGGGAGCGGAGCGCGCAACGGTCCTCGAGCAGTTGCACACGCCACGCTTCGTGGATCTCGCGCCGGGGGAGGTCTACGCCACCCTGCTCGACGAGGGCACGTATCTCTGTTCCGAGCGCACGATGTATCGCCTCCTGGCCGAGCACGCCGAGGTGCGGGAGCGGCGCGATCAGCTCCGGCATCCCGTCTATGCCGCCCCGGAGTTGTTGGCCCGCCGGCCCAACGAGCTGTGGAGTTGGGATATCACGAAGCTGTTCGGGCCGGCGAAGTGGACCTACTTCTACCTGTACGTCATGCTCGACGTCTTCAGCCGGTACGTGGTGGGCTGGATGGTGGCCCATCGCGAGAGCGCGACGCTGGCCGAGCAGTTCATTCGTGAGACCTGTGCCCGCCAAGGCATCGGTCGCGAGCAGCTCACGGTCCACGCCGACCGGGGACCCGCCATGACGTCCAAGCCCGTGGCCCTCTTGCTCGCCGATCTCGGCGTGACCAAGACCCATGCGCGGCCGCATGTCTCCAACGACAATCCGTTCTCGGAGGCGCAGTTCAAGACGCTGAAGTATCGCCCAGCATTCCCGACGCGCTTCGGCTCGATCCAGGATGCCCGAGCCCACTGCCACGTCTTCTTCCCCTGGTACAACACCGAGCACCATCACTCGGCCCTCGGCCTGCTCACGCCCGC
>QHSQ01000335.1 GCA_003221615.1 Candidatus Rokuibacteriota bacterium
ACCAGAAGTTCGCCGACACGGTGCTGGACCAGATCAAGGATGCTGAATCGCCGCTGGTGCTGATCCAGGACTACCACTTCGCTCCGCTGTCGGCGCTCATCAAGGCCGAGCGTCCCGACGCGCGCGTCGCGATCTTCTGGCACATCCCGTGGCCGAACTTCGAGGCGTTCGGGATCTGCCCCTGGCAGCGCGAGCTCTTGCTCGGCATGCTCGGCGCCGACCTGATCGGCTTCCACACCCAGTACTACTGCAACAACTTCCTGGAGACGGTCGACCGCGCGCTCGAGGCACGCATCGACTGGGAGCGCTTCGCGGTCACGCGCGGCGAGCACACGACGTCCGTGAAGCCGTTCCCGATCAGCGTCGCGCCCGAGTTCGTCGACGATCCGCCGCGCGTCTCCCGCGCGGAGCTCTTGCGCCGGCTGGGCATCCAGGCCGAGTTCCTCGGGGTGGGCGTCGAGCGCATCGACTACACCAAGGGCCTGCCGGAGCGGATCCGCGCGCTGCGTTTCTTCTTCGAGACCTATCCCGAATACCGCGAGCGGCTCGTATTCGTGCAGCTGGCCGCGCCCAGCCGCGGCATGATCGATCGCTATCAGGAAATTCAGCGCGAGGTCGAGGAGGGGGTCCGGGAGCTGAACCAGGCGTTCCAGACCAAGACGTGGCGGCCCTTCCTCTATCTGAAGGCGCACCACGAGCACCGCGACATCTGGGCGTACTACCGCCACGCCGACTTCTGCATGGTGACCTCGCTCCACGACGGCATGAACCTGGTGGCGAAGGAGTTCGTATCGGTGCGGGACGACGAGGACGGGGCCTTGATCTTGAGCCGGTTCGCCGGAGCCTCGCACGAGCTCCGGGACGCGCTGATCGTGAATCCGTACGATCTGGCCGGTATGGCCGAGTCGATTCGTGCCGCGCTCGAGATGCCGCCCGAGGAGCGTCGCGCCCGCATGATCCGGATGCGCCATTCGGTCGTCGATCACAACATCTATCGGTGGGCGGGGCTCTTGCTGAGTGAGCTGGCGAGGATCCCCGTCGAGTCCACGGGCGCGAAGGCGTCCTGAGTCTCCCCGTGCGCCTCCTCGACCGTCTCGACCGGGAGCTCGGGGATGGCGCCGGTCTCGTCGTGATCTTCGACTACGACGGCACCCTGACGCCAATCGTCTCCTCGCCCGGCGCCGCCTTCCTCGCGCCGTCGGTCCGCGCGAACCTGGCACGACTCGTCGAATCCGACCGCGCCCGCCTGGCCATCCTGTCGGGCCGAGGGCTGGCCGATCTGCGCGCGCGCGTCGCGCTCGACGGCGTGCTCTACGGCGGCTGCCACGGCCTCGAGATCGCCGGCCGCGAGCTGCGCTTCCGTCACCCGCGCGCGCATCGATCCGGCGTCGCGGCGACGGCGCGCGTGCTGGCCGCCGCGCTGCCCTTGGTGCCCGGCGCGCTGGTCGAGTGCAAGGGGCTGGTGGTGAGCCTGCACTATCGCCACGTGGCGCCGTCGCGGCGCGGGGCAGTGCGCGAGATCGCGGAGCAGGTGCTGAGCCGCCGGCCCGACCTGGCCCTCATCGGCGGGCACCTCGTCTTCGATTTCATGCCCCGGGTCGGCTGGCACAAGGGCACCGCGGCTCGGTGGATGGTGAGCCGGCTCGTTCGCACCTTGCCAGCGCGCCGGGCGGTCATCGTCTACGCGGGCGATGACGCGTCGGACGAGATGGCGTTCGCGGCGCTCCGGGGACGGGCGCTCACGATTCACGTCGGGGCCAAGCCGACCGTCGCGGAGTACCGCGTGAGCGGCGTGCGCGACGTCCAGGCGCTCTTGCGCCGCATGGCGTCCGCGATGGCGTCGTGACGCGATGACGTCGCGCACCGCCACGCGCCCGTTTCGCTTCGCCGGGTGCGTCGAGCTGCGCCAGACGCTCGACGTGCACGCCCTCGACGAGCGCGAGCTCATGCATCGGATCGCCGAGGTGCCGCCGGGCTCGATCTTCTTCCACACCTTCGGCTACTTCCTCCGGCACCGGGCGTTCACGACGGCCTACGGCAACGACTTTGCGCGGTGGGCCGCCCACGAGATCGGCGACCACGCCCTCGCCGAGCGCCTGGCCGTCGTCGACCCGTTCGCGTTCTCCACGGTCGAGGAGCTGCGCGAGCACCTGGTGACGATCGTCCAGGATCATCTGCGGGGCCGCGAGGCCGAGACCCGCGTCGAGTTCGATCGGGCCTTTCACTTTCAGCAGTCGCACATCGTCGAGGTCCCGCTCGGGCTGTCCGCCGAGACGCTCGTGGAGTTCCGCGCCGGGCTGGCGACCGTGGACGAGAGCGCGATCTATCTGCACACCGTCGAGACGCGCGCCCGCGAGCGGCGCTCCGAAGCGTTCAGTGAATGGCTGCGCGATTCGCTCGACCTGCCCGCGCTGGCCGAGCGGTTCGAGCGGGCCGATCCCTACCTGACGAGCCTCGAGCGGATCCGCGGACGGCTGCTCGGTCTGGTCGACACGGCGTTCGACGAGGCGCGACGATGAGCCGGATCGACGACTACCGCCGCGTCGCGGCGCCGGGCGCGGTCGACTTCATCCTGAAGCTTGCCGGGCAGGTGAAGGGCCGGCGGTTCCTTCACATCACGGGCGGCCGTCTCGGCGGCGGCGCGACCGAGACCTTGCGCGCCGCCGTGCCGATCCTGAGCGAGCTCAACGTGGACACGCGCTGGGAAGTCACCGGCGGCGACAATACCTACTACACGACCGCGCGCTCATTGCAGGCCGCGCTCGAAGGCGCCGAGCGTGTGCTCAGCGAGGAAGGCCTGGCGCGCTGGGTCGACATGAACGGGCTCAACGCGAAGAAGCTCGACCTCGACGCGGACCTGACGGTCGTGCACGATTGCCAGCCGGCCAGCCTCGTGAGCGCCCGGACCGCGGGCCGGTGGGTGTGGCGATGCCACTTCGACTGCTCGTCGGCCCAGCCGACTCCGTGGACGTTCTTCCGGCGGTTCGCCGAACAGTACGACGCGGCCGTCTTCGCGCTGCCCGGCTTCGAGGGCCGTCTCGGCATTCCGATGTACATCGTTCCGCCGTCGATCGATCCGCTCTCGGAGCGGAACCGCGATCTGACCCCCCGCGAGATCAGCGACACCCTGACCGCGCTCGGCGTGTCCCGCGACAAGCCCTTGCTGGTGCAGATCGGTGGGTTCGCGCGCGCGCACGATCCGCTCGGGGTCGTGAACGCGTATCGACTCGTCAAGAAGCACCATGATGTGCGGCTGGTGCTGGCGGGAACCGCCGACGGCGAGCCGGAGCGGCTCGAGCTCCTGTCCCATCTGCTCGAGGTCGCTCACGAGGATCACGACGTGGTCGTGCTCGAGCTCCCGCCCGAGGCGCACCGCCAGGTCAACGCGCTCCAGCGCGCCGCCACGATCGTGCTCCAGAAGTCGGTGCGCGCCGGATTCGATCTGGGTCCGGCGGAGGCGATGTGGAAGGGCAAGCCCGTCGTCGGCGGCTACGCCGGCGGGCTCGCGCAGCAGATCGTCACGAACGTGACGGGCTACACGGTGCACTCCGTGGAAGGAGCCGCGTTCAGGATCCGTCACCTCCTCAACAATCCGGAGCTGATCCCGCGCATGGGCGCGGCGGGACGCGAGCACGTGCGGCGGTCCTTCTTGATCACGCGCGAGCTCGTCGACGATCTGGCGCTCGGGGTGCATCTGACGCGATGAGCTCCGTCGCCGTCGGCCCGGAGCTTCCGCCCGACGTCGACCGGCAGCTCGAAGGCCTGCCGGCGGCCGAGCTCGCGGTGGGCGTCTTGACGTACAACAACGCCGCCACCGTGCCCGCGGTCATGAACGCGGTCCACAACGGCCTCGAGAAGCACTTCGCCGGCACGCCGGCCGTCCTGATCAACGCCGATGCCGGCTCGTCGGACGCGACCGTGGAGCGGCTGTCCGAGGCCCGGCTGCCGCTGGTCCGCGCGAAGCACGAGGCCCCGGCGGGCCAGCTCGGCGCGGTGCCGTTCCACGGCGTGCCCGGCCGCGGCGCCGCGCTCCGTCTGGCGGTCGGCGTCGCGCGACGACTCGGGGTGCGCGCGCTGGTCGTCCTGGAAGCCGACGTCACGTCGGTCAACGGTGAATGGCTCGAGCGGCTCGTGCGCCCGGCGCTCGAGCAGGGCGCCGATCTCGTGATGCCCGTCCACGCACGCCACCGGTACGACGGCACCATCACCAACCTCGTGCTGGCGCCGCTCGTCGGCGCCTTGTTGGGCCGGCGCCTGCACCAGCCGCTGTCCGGTCCGCGCGCGTACTCGGCGCGCCTCCTGGAGCGCCTGTCCGGCGAGACGCGATGGCCGGAGCCCGGCCGAAGCGTGGCGGATCTCTGGATCGCCGGCATCGCCGTCGCCGACGGCCTCGCGATCCACGAGGCGCGGCTGGGCCGCTGGCGGGTCGAGTCGAGCACGCGCACGACCGACCTGCCCACGATGGTCGCGCAGACCCTTGGCGCCGTCTTCGCCGTCATGGAGGAGTACGAGGATCTCTGGCTGGCGACCGCGAGCGGGCTCCCGGTACCGACGGACGGGCCCCCGGTCTTGCCGTCGGACGAGCCGGTACAGATCGACGTCGAGCGCATGGTGACAGCCTTCGGCCGTGGCCTGCGAGACCTCGGCACGATCTGGGAGCACGTGCTGGCGCCCGAGACCCTCGGCGACGTGTTGAGTCTCGAGGCGGACGACCTGGAGCGATTCCGCTTCCCGGACGATCTGTGGGCGCGGGTCGTGTACGACTTCGCGCTCGGGTATCACTGGAGCGTCGTGTACCGCGACCATCTGCTGCGCTCGCTCGTCCCGCTCTACCTCGGCCGGACGGCCGCCTTCGTGCTCGCGACGCGCCAGCGCGACGCGGCGGCGGTCGAGAGCGGGCTGGACGCCGTGGCGGCCGCGTTCGAGCGGGAGAAGCCCTATCTGGTGGACCGCTGGCGATGACGAAGAACGCGGCGCGGGACTGGTACAAGGACGCCGTCTTCTACGAGGTGCACGTCAAGGCGTACAAGGACGCCAACGGCGACGGCATCGGCGATTTCGCCGGGTTGACCGAGAGCCTCGACTACATCCAGGAGCTCGGCGTCGATTGCTTGTGGATCTTGCCGATGTATCCCTCGCCGCTCCGGGACGACGGCTACGACATCTCCGACTTCTACGCGATCCATCCCTCGTACGGCTCGGTCGAGGACTTCCAGAAGTTCCTCGACGCCGCGCACGCGCGCGACCTGCGCGTCATCACCGACCTGGTAATGAACCACACCTCGGATCAGCACCCGTGGTTCCAGGCCTCGCGCTCGGATCCCACGTCGCCGTACGCCGACTACTACGTGTGGAACGCGTCCGATCGCCGCTTCGCCGACGCCCGCATCATCTTCGTCGACACCGAGAAGTCCAACTGGACGCTCGATCCCACGCGCCGCGAATACTACTGGCACCGCTTCTTCAGCCACCAGCCCGACCTCAACTACGACAACCCCGCCGTCCGCCGCGCGATGCTCGACGTGATGCGCTTCTGGCTCGACCGGGGCCTCGACGGCTTCCGCTGCGACGCCGTGCCGTATCTCGTCGAGCGCGAGGGCACGAGCTGCGAGAACCTGCCGGAGACGCACGCGATCCTCAAGGAGTTCCGCGCGGTGATCGATCAGGAGTACGGCGGCGATCGTGTCTTGCTGGCGGAAGCCAACCAGTGGCCCGAGGACGTCCGCCACTACTTCGGCAACGGCGACGAGTTCCACATGGCGTTCCACTTCCCGCTGATGCCGCGCCTCTATCTCGGGCTCAGGCTCGAGGACACACGGCCGATCACCGACATCTTCACGCAGACGCCGCCGATCCCGCCCGCCTGCCAGTGGGGACTCTTCCTGCGCAATCACGACGAGCTCACGCTGGAGATGGTGACGAACGAAGAGCGCGCGTTCATGTACTACGCCTACGCATACGAGCCGGACATGAAGCTCAACCTGGGCATCCGCCGGCGGCTGGCGCCGCTGCTCGACGGCGATCGGCGTCGCGTGGAGCTCTTGAACTGCCTGCTGCTGACCCTGCCGGGCAGCCCTATCATCTACTACGGCGACGAGATCGGCATGGGCGACAACGTCTATCTGGGCGACCGCAACGGCGTCCGCACCCCGATGCAGTGGTCGCGGGACCGGAACGCGGGCTTCTCGAGCCTCGAGCACGGACAGCTCTACCTGCCGGTCATCACCGATCCGGTCTACGGCTACGAGGCGGTGAACGTCGCGGCGCAGGCGCGCCAGCCCTCGTCGCTCCTCAACACGATGCGGCGTCTGCTGGCGGCGCGGCGCACGTCGTCCGTGTTCGGACGCGGCAGCATCGACTTCCTGCGACCGCGGAACTCGAAGGTGCTCGCGTACCTCCGCCGTCACGCGCGCGAGACGCTCCTGATCGTCGCGAACCTCTCGGCGGCGCCCCAGCCGGTCGAGCTCGACCTCAAGGCCTTCGCCGGCGTGACACCCATCGAGATGCTGGGCTCCACCGCGTTCCCGACGATCCGGACGGCGCCCTATTTCCTGAGCCTGGGCCCCCACGGCTTCTACTGGTTCCGCCTGGAGCGCCCCGGCGACGGCGACGAGCCGTTTGGGATCGAGCGGACCGCGATCTGACGAAGCGCGGCCCGGCGATCCCTCACGGATCGCCGCCGCGCTCGAGCGGGCGGTCGCGGGCGAGCTGCCGGCGGCGCTGCCGCGCCAACGGTGGTTCGGCGCCAAGGGCCGCGCGATCACCGGCGCACGCGTGCGGGACTATGGCGCCGTCGGCGAGCGCGCCTGGCTCACGCTGATCGACGTGACGTTCGCCGAGGGACCGGACGAGACGTACGCGATCGCCCTCAGCCTCGGCGACGGCGGAACGACGAGTGGCTTGTCGCTCACGCTCGACCTCGACGGCACGCCGATCCGCGCGACCGATGCGTTCGATCATCCCGGATTCTGCCTCGAGCTCCTGACGGCGTTCGAGCGAGAGGCCACCGTGCCGACCGTGCGCGGTGGGTCGATCCGCTTCGTTCGGACCGAGGGCTTCCCGCGGCTCGATCCCACGGCGTCGCGCGCGCCCAAGCGGCTGACCGGCGAGCAGTCCAACACCTCGGTCGTCTACGGCACCCTACTCATCATGAAGGCCCTGAGAAAGGTACAGCCCGGGCTCAACCTCGACTACGAGATCGGCGAGTTCCTCACCGCCCGTGCCGGGTTTCCGCACGTGCCGCCGCTGGCCGGAGCGATCGAGTACGCTCCGGCGGCCGGGGAGGGGACGACCCTGGGACTGCTCCAGCGTTTCGTGCCGAGCCACGGCGACGGGTGGAGCTGGGTTCTCGATCAGCTGAGGACGCTTCAACCCGACCAGGCGCCCGAGGCGTCGGAGCACGTGTTCCAGGCGCTGTCTCGGCTGGGCGTCGTCACCGCGGCCCTGCACGGGGCGCTCGGCTCGGACGCGCGCGACCGTGCCTTCGCGCCGGAGCTTTTCACGGCCGAGGACGCGACGGCCTGGGGTGAGCGCGTCACGGAAGGGGTGCGCCGCACCTGCGCCGCCGTCCGGGCCCGCCTGAGCACCTTGCCCCGGGAGATCGCGGACGACGCGGCGACGCTTCTCGCCAGCGAGCGGGCGCTCGGCGAGCGGGCGCGCGATCTTCAGGCGCTCGTCGACGAGCGGTGCGCGAAGATCCGCATCCATGGCGACTATCACCTTGGCCAGACGCTCCGAACCGACGCCGGCTTCGTCATCCTCGATTTCGAGGGCGAGCCCGCGCGGCCCGTCGCCGAGCGCCGGCGAAAGCAGTGCGTGCTCGTCGACGTCGCCGGCATGCTCCGCTCGCTCGACTATGCCGTCCACACGGCGCTGGCACCGATGAGCGCGCCGTCAGAAACGGGCGAGCGCTGGGTCCGTCGCGCCACGGCGTCGTTTCTCGAGGGCTATCTGGACGAGATCGCCCGGGTGCCCGCGCGGCTCTTGCCCGCCTCGCCGTCGGGGTTGTCGCGCGCGCTGGCGGTCTTCGAGCTCGATCGAGCGCTCTACGAGGTGCGCTACGAGCTCGACAATCGGCCGACCTGGCTCGGGATCCCGCTGCGCGGGCTGGCGCGCCTTCTGGCTCGCGCGCGCGCGTCGTGAGGGTCGCGCTCCGCCGCGCGGCGCACCGGTCGCTGTTGCTGCTCGGGCTCCTGGCGGTCGGCGGCTGCGCCGCCGGTCAGGAGAGCGGACCCGTCACGCTCGTGTTCAAGTACGCGCGGATCCTCGGGAACGCCGATCCGCTGCCGGCGCTCCTGCGGCAGTTCGAGGCGGCCCATCCGGGCGTGCGCGTCAAGGGTGAGGCGCTTCCGTGGACGTCGGACGATCAGCACCAGTTCTACATCATCAACCTCGAGGGCCGGAGCCCGGGCTTCGACCTGATGATGCTCGACTGCATCTGGGTACCCGAGTTCGCCCGCGCGGGATGGCTGCTCGATCTGACGCCCTCTCTGCAGCCCGACGAGCTCGCGCCCTATTTCCCGAGCGCGGTCGCATCGGCGACCTACGGTGGGCGGGTGTGGGCGCTGCCGTGGAACTTCAACGTCGGGCTTCTCTACTATCGCGCCGATCTGCTCGCCAAGTACGGCCTGCGCCCGCCCGAGACGTACGAGACGCTCGTCGAGCAGGTGCGCCGCATCCGCGCCGGGGAACGCGACCCGACGCTCGACGGCTATGTCTGGCAGGGCAAGCAGTACGAAGGACTGGTCGTCAACGTGCTCGAGGCGTTCTGGGCCAACGGCACGCGAGTCCTCGCCGAGGACGGCACGATCTTTCCCGAGCCCGCGCGCGCGGCCGACGCGCTCCGGTTTTTGCGCGGCCTCATCTAAAGCGGCGTGAGCCCGGCCTGGACGACCGCCGCCGACGAAGAGCTCTCGCGGCGCGCGTTCGGGGACGGCCACGCGATCTTCCTGCGCAACTGGCCGTACGCGATGGACCTGTTCGAGGGCCAGGACTCGGCGGTGCGCGGCAAGGTAGCGTTCGCGCCGCTGCCCGGTCGTGCGCGCGGCGAGCAAGGCGTCGGCTCGACGGGGGGCGCGCACCTCGGCGTGTCGCGCCGAAGCCGCCATCCCGACCTCGCGCTGGCGCTGGCGCGGCATCTCACGAGTGAGGCCGCCCAGCGGGCGATCACGCTCGGCGCCGCGCTCTCGCCGACGCGCCAGTCGCTCTACCGCGATCCCGAGGTGACGCGCGATCACCCGGCGATGCCGCGGCTGCAGGCGCTCGCGCTGGCCGGGCGCCCGCGCCCGGTCACGCCGTACTACCTGCTCCTCTCCGCGACGGTGCAGCCGGAGTTCTCGGCCGCGCTCGTGGGCGTGAAGCCGCCGGAGCGCGCGATCGCCGACGCCGGCACACGGCTCGCTTACTTTCTCCGGGCTGTGCGATGACCGGCCGCGAGGCGGCCGCCCGGCGTCGCGCGCTCGTGTGCGTGGGGCCGACCGTCCTGGCGCTGGGCGCGCTCACCGTCTATCCGGGTGTCTGGGTGCTCTGGCTCTCGTTCCAGCGGCGCATCCCGATCTTCGACGTGTCGCGCTTTGCCGGCTTCGAGAACTACGCCTTCCTCGCCGTCGACTCGCGGTTCTGGAGCGCCGCGCGC
>QHSQ01000465.1 GCA_003221615.1 Candidatus Rokuibacteriota bacterium
GAACCACCACTGCCATTCCGGCGATGCGCGCCCGCTGGATTGGTGGGCTCGAGCACGTCGGCCTGGGCCGCGAGGTCTTGAGGAGACGGACCCGCTCCTCGGAGAAGGTGATGACGTTGCCGCGCTGGGAAACACGCACTCGACCTTTGTCGCTAGTGACCAACACACCCCGAAGAGTGGGGAACGTTCCTCGGATTTGTAGACCACCTTTGTAAAGGGCGAGCCGAGCTTCACGAACGTCACGAACAATCTGCTCAGAATCAACGGCACGCAGATCTTCGACTCGGGTTTCGAGGATGCCTTCTGGGTGTGGAACACGACCGGGAGGCCGCACGCGCAGGTGTGGTTCGTGGATTGTTCGCAATACGGTAGTTGCATCTGACATTCTCGACACGGGACTCGGGCGAGGGCCGCGCGACCGGCCCTCGCCCGATTTCTCTCATAAGGATCTCGGACGCAGGTCGAGCCGAGTAGCGCACCGATGAAGAGAGACTATCTTGGGATTGGTCTGCTCGCCCTGGCTCTCTCATCCCACTTCGTATCCCTTTCCCTCGCGCAGGGCAAGACCCCGAGAGCGGTTCTCGAAAGCGCCGTCTATGACTTTGGCACGGTCAAAAAGGGAGCGAAACTCTCGCATACGATCTCCATCCGTAACAAGGGCGACGCTCCGCTCATCATCGAGGGTATGCGCTTTTCTGTCCCGATGCTGCGAGTCGGAGTCAACCGGGTCGTCGCTCCCGAGGAGGAAGCCAACATCGTCCTCGAGCTGGACACGGCCGAGCTAAGCGGTCAGGTCCTGGACGACGTCGTTCCCGGGTGCTCTCGTCGACATCCCCCGGCAGGGGCCGACGGGCATATTTGAGCTGAAGGTCTTCCCAGTTAAAGAGCAGCTCAAGCCGGGCAAGTTCCAGGGGACAATCCGCGTTTCAACCAACGACGGGGAGTTCCCCGAATTGCTCATTCCCGTTCGAGTCGAGGTGAGATGAGCACCCGTCGGAGCTGAGCGATGGGCGTCGAGTGACCCTCGGCGCCCGTGGTGCATCCCCGGCGATTCAGAAGCGAAGCGAGACTCCCATGAGCAGATAGTGGGTGTTGAGGTCCGTACTCAGTGTGGCACTCCCGAGCGTATTGTCCCTGAACGTGAACTCCGGGCTGAAGTGGGTGAACCGATATTCGGCGAACGCAGCGATGAGCTTGGTGAACTGCCACGCTGCGCCCACACCCACCTTCACGCCGACTGACGTATCGGTATCGTCCTGGTTGGACGGCTCAAAGTTCCTGCGGTCCTCCGCGTGCGTCACAAAGATCGCCGGTCCTACCGTGATATAGGGTTGAAGCTGGCCCGTCGGAAACTGCGAACTCTTCAGGAGCGGGAACCGGAGCATCGCGTCGAACCCAACCGTCCAGACGGAAAGATCAAGGTCATCGAACTGACCGCTGACGCAGAAGCGCGAACAGAAGCTGCGCGTTTGCCTGCTGATGTCCGGTCTAAAATGCGAGATGTCCAACCCCACGCCGAAGTTGAGTGGGCCAAGCTCGAACGGAAACCAGTAGCCTCCGCGTGCTCCGCCCGCGAACGACTTGTCAAACCTGACATCGAGCGTTGTTACTGAATTCGTGTCCACATCGTGCTTCTGTGTGAACGCCCCCCCGAGGTAGAAGTCGGCGAACCATTCAGCCGCCGCAGGTGCCGCAACCACCAAGCTTGCGAGGGCTGACGTCACCACGAGCAGTGACTTTGTCCGCCCGAGCCCCGTCGTGACTACACCGATTCGTCTGCTGAACATGCGCGCCTCCTTGCTGGGAGCATATCGGGGAGGTGTCGGTCAGCATCGCCGCCCATCTACTAGATACCGATGCCTGCAGGAGGTCAAGGGGCGCGATTCCCGGATGGAGTGGGGGCGTCGGCGGTCAGGGGGCCGCGGAGCCTCGTTTGCGCCGGCGGACGGTCCTCACCTTGCCGCTACTTCCTCCTCCGCAAAAGAATAGATCGCCGCCGTCGGACTCGAGCCCCGAAACGCCCACTCCGGGCGGCATCTCGAGCCGCTCCAGAACCTCTCCCGTTCGAGGATCGACTCGCCGCAAATCGCTCTCGTCACCTTCCCAGGTGCCGTGCCATAGCTCTCCGTCGACCCAGGTGACCCCGGTGACGAAACGCTTGGACTCGATCGTGCGAAGAATCGCCCCTGTCTGGGGATCGATTTGATAGATCTTGCGGTCCCGGCACTGCCCCACCCAGAGCGTCCCCTCGGCCCACGTGAGCCCCGAGTCACCGCCGCCGCCGGGCGCCGCGATCGTGGCGAGCACTCTGCCGGTCTTCGGGTCGATCTTCTGGATGCGATCCTCGGCGAGCTGGAACAGGTGCTGGCCGTCGAAGGCTGTTCCTGCATGCCCGGCGACCTCGATCGAGCGCAGCAGCTTCCCGCTTGCGGGATCGAAGGCGTTCAGCCTGTCTCCAGAAGCAAACCAGACGTTCTGACCGTCATACGTGACT
>QHSQ01000336.1 GCA_003221615.1 Candidatus Rokuibacteriota bacterium
GGGGCGGTGAGCTTCAGCAAGGTCTGCGCGAGCGAGTTGACGCGGCCGGCGGCGATCAGCGGCGCGACGAACGATTCCACGTCCACGGTGAACGCGAGATCGGCCATCGCGCCTTCGATGAAGGCGCGCAGCGCGGCGTCATACGTCTCGTCCGGGCTCGTCCACGACGTGTGCGCCTTGGCCTCGCGCGCCGCCTTCGCCATATAGGTCGTCAGCCGGCCCGTTTCGATGGGCCACGCCCCGACGAGCGTCTGATAGAAGAGATACTCCGCGTTCCGGTCCGGCCAATCGCCGCGTCGGTGGCGCGCGTTCCGCACCGCCCAGCGATGCACGGCTTGGGCCCAGCGTTCGGGGATCTCCGACAGGAGATCGAGCCGCGCGCGGACGTCTTCGCTGCGCTTCGTGTCGTGAGTGGACGTCGCGAGCATCGTCCGCGGCCATCGCGCCTGCGTCTCCGCGCACGCCCGGTGGAACTCGTCGACGCCGACGCCGAAGCCGCCGGGATCGCCGCCGACCTCGTTGAGCGAGACCAGCCGGTTGAAGTTGTAGAACGCCGTGTCCTCCACGCCCTTGGCCATGACCGGGCCGGCGAGCTGCTGGAATCGCATCGTCAGCTCGGTTTCCAGGTCGCCGACCAGCCGCCGCCGCAGCACGTCGCGGAGGAACTCGAACAGCTCGCCGTCGAGGTCGGGCCGGTGCGCGCGGGCGGAGTCGGTCGCCTCGACGATCCGCCGCACGTCGTCTTCGTGGACGACGGCGGGCTCGGGGCGCACGTAGGTGCGATAGACGGAGAAGGACGCGAGCGTGTCACGCAGGGCCTCGTGCAGCTCGTGCCTGGTGTAGTCGCGATAGCGGCGGCGGCGCTCGCAGATGTCGAGGAACAGCGCGGTCAGCCGATTGAGATCGCTGCCCATCGTCTCGCGCATCACCTGGTGCTTCTTGGCGCGCGCCACCTCGGGCCAGTCGGTCGATTCGCCGGTGAACTCCGCGTAGAACTCGGTCAGCACCTTCTCGCCGGCCGAATCGACGAAGAGCCCGGAGACGCGATTCAGGAAGTCGTATCCGGTCGTGCCGTCGACCGGCCAGGAGCCGCGCAGCGCCTCGCCCGGCTCGAGGATCTTCTCGACGATGATCCACGCGTCCGGGCCGTCGGAGCGCAGGCGTTGGAGGTACGCCTCGGGATCCCGGAGACCGTCGGGATGGTCGATGCGCAGGCCGTCGAGCGTGCCGTCGGCCAGCCAGCCCAGGACGAGCCGGTGCGTGTCCCGGAAGACGTGCTCGTGCTCGATCCGCAACCCGACGAGACCGTTGATGTCGAAGAACCGACGATAGCCGAGGTCGCGCGCCGCGGCACGCCAGTGCGCGAGGCGGAAGTTCTGGCGCTCGAGCAGCGCATCGAGCGAGTCGGCGCTGGCGTTCATCTCGGCCACGGCCGTCTCGATCGCCTTGACCACACCCGGCTCTTCGGCACAGAGGCGCGCCAGCGACTCGTAGAGGACGGTCTTGTGCCGGTGGCGTCGCTCGACGCTCGCGCGGTCGGTCACGGTCGGCGAGGGCAGCTCGCTCAGGGCCCCGGCCAGGAACGCGAGCGCGTCGGACCCGCTCCGCTCCGCGGCGGTCATGAGCAAGGTGTCGAGCGACTGCGGCGCGACCGGGAACACGTGGTCGTGATACTGGATCGTGAACGTGGCGTCTTTCCAGCACAGACGAAGATCGCCGCGCTCGAGCACCCGGCCGTAGTGGTCGGCCAGCACCGGCAGGAGCAACACGTTGCGAAGCCGCGTCTCCGGCGGGTCCCAGTCGATGTCGAAGTACGAGGCGTAGCGGCTCGCGGGCCCGTTCTCGAGCACGTCCCACCACCACGGATTGTCCGGCCCGCTGATGGCCATGTGGTTGGGGACGATGTCGAGCACCTGCCCGAGCCCCGCGCCCCGCAGCGCCTCCGACAATCGCGCGTGGCCGGCGGCCCCGCCGAGCTCTCGGTTCACGGCGCGCGGATCGACGATGTCGTAGCCGTGCGTGCTGCCCTTCGCGGCTTGCAGGTATGGCGAGCAGTAGAGATGGCTGACGCCGAGCGTCGTGAGGTAGTCGGCGATCGAAGACGCCGCGGCGAAGTCGAAGCCGGCGTGGAGCTGGACCCGATAGGTTGCGCGGAGCTGTCTCGGCACGTCAGCGACGATCGGCCGGCGGTTCTACCAGGGGAGACCGAGCCATAGGGCCAAGCCTAGGGCGAGCGGCCGGGCAGGGCAACCCGGTAGATCCCCCAACCGACTTCAGGTGTTTACCGCTCGATGGCGTCCTCCCGGTGACATCCAAATGGCTCTCGATCTCGAGCTGGGCCATACTCCGATGACGCCTGGCAGGAGAGAGACGTGGCTGACCGGCACATCGAGCCCAGAAACGCACAGGATCGGAGCCCCCGGTCATGATGATCGCTCAGATCACCGACATGCACATAAAGCCCCAGGGTGTCCTCGCCTACGGGCGCCTCGATACGGCGCCATACCTCAGGCGCGCCGTCGCGCACCTGCTGGCGCTGAAGCCCCGCCCGGACGTCGTGCTGGCGACCGGTGACCTCGTCGACGGCGGACTACCCGAGGAGTATCGACGGCTTCACGACTTGCTGGCACCGCTCTCGATGCCGGTCTATCTGATCCCGGGCAACCACGACAATCGCGACGCGCTCGCCGCCGCGTTCACCGATCACGCCTATCTCCCGCGCGGCGGGCGGTTCATGCACTACGTGGTCGAGGGCCATCCGGTAAGGCTCATCGCGCTCGGCACGCTCGATCCGGGGCGAGTGGGCGGCCTCCTCTGCGCGCAGCGTCTGGGTTGGCTCGCGGCGAGGCTCGAGGAAGCGCCCGCGCGTCCGACCCTGATCTTCATGCACCACCCGCCGTTCGCCACGGGGATCGCGCAGATGGACGCCCACGGCCTCGCCAACGCCGGCGAGTTCGCCGGGGTCGTCCGACGCCATTCGCAGATCGAGCGCATCGTGGCCGGCCACCTGCATCGCCCGATCCAGTCGCGCGTGGGCGGGGCTCTGGCGAGCACCGCGCCGAGCACGGCGCATCAGGTGGCGCTCGACCTCGAGGAGCAGCCACTGGCGTTCACGATGGAGCCGCCGGCCTGCCAGCTCCACGTCTGGACCGCCGAGACCGGCCTGGTCAGCCACACGAGCTATATCGGCGACTTCGACGGGCCATACCTGTTCGCCGACGGCTCGAGCCGAGCACGGTAAATACTCGCGGCCTCGCCCTCGTCGGATGGACGTCCGTCGCATCGTCAAAAGCCAAACTCTCAGCCGTGGAGATGCCAGTGCTGAAACCACTCGTCTTCGTCGCATCGCTCGCGATCCTGGGGAGCAGATCCGCCATGCTCGCCGCCGAGCCGCCTGCGCTTACCCCCGTCGTCCACGACGAGCTCAATCGCGCTCTAGAGGACCTGGCCGGACAGGTTCACGGGCTGGGCGACCGGTGGCGCGATCACTTCGGGCGTGGTGAGTCGGCGGCTGAGCGCCCGCTTATCACGCTCATGCTCAACTGGCGTCAGGAGCTGGCGCTGACCCCGGCGCAGGTCCAGAGCCTCGAGCGACTCCGCGCCGACTTTCAGCGCGAGGCGACCCGGCGCGACGCCGACCTCCGTGCCGTCGAGACCGCCCTGGGCACCATGCTGCAGGCCGAGCCGGTGGATCTCGGGGGTGTCGAGGCGAAGCTGCGCGACATCGAGCGGCAGCGCGCCGATCTGCGGTTGGCCCGGGTCAAGACGATCGAGCAGGGCAAGGGGCAGCTCACGCCGGAGCAGCGGACCAAGCTTTCGAATCTGCTGGCGAGCTCGGCGCCGCGACGAGCCGGGACGCCGACAACCTTCGACGTCCAGCCGCGATAAGCAGGCTCAGCGGGCCTGCTGTAGCAGCGCCTCGGCCGCCTCCATGAGGGTTTCCGAGAGGGTGGGATGGGTGTGGATCGTCGCCGCGAGGTCCTCGACGGTCATCGCCGTCTCGACGGCCAGCGCGGCCTCGGCGATGAGCTCGCCTGCGCCTGGCCCCACGATCCCGACGCCCAGGACGCGGCCGGTGTCCGGATCCGCGATCATCTTGGTCAGGCCATCGCTGCGGCCGAGCGTCAGAGCCCGGCCGGAGGCCGCCCATTCCCGCTTGGCGACCTTCACCGCGCGGCCTTCGCGCGCCGCATCGGCCTCGGTCAGCCCGCACCAGGCCACCTCGGGGTCGGTGAAAACGACCGCGGGGACGACGACGTTGTCGAAGGCCGCCGGGCGTCCCGCGATCACCTCGGCGGCGACCTTGCCCTGGCGCATCGCGCGATGGGCGAGCATCGGCTCGCCGGTGACATCGCCGACGGCGTAGATCGCCGGGTCGCTGGTCCGGCAGCGCTCGTCGACGGGAACGAAGCCGCGCGCGTCGATGCTCGCCCGCGTGCGCTCGAGCCCCAGCCCGGAGCTGGCCGGCCGCCGGCCGACCGCGACCAGCACGCGGTCGAACGTCTCGGTCTCGTTGCCGTCGAAGCGCGCCTCGATCGCCGCGCCCTTCTCGAGGAGCGAGGCCACCTTCGTGCCCAGGCGAATCTTCGCGAAGAGCTTCTCGCACCGGCGGGCGAGCGGCTGGACGAGCGCCCGATCCACGCCCGGCAGAAGCCCGTCGGTCATCTCGACGAGCGTCACCTTGCTGCCGAGCGCCGCGTAGACCTGACCCAGCTCGAGCCCGATGTAGCCGCCGCCGATCACGAGAAGCCGCTCGGGCACCTCGGGAAGCTCGAGCGCCCCCGTCGAGTCGAGGACACGATCGCCGGCGAGGGGGAGGCCGGGCAGGCCGGCCGGCGTCGAGCCCGTCGCGACGATCGCGCGCTTGAAGCGCACCTTCTGGGGCTCGTCGCCCTCCACGTAGAGCTCGCGCGAGCTCTCGAAGACCGCGCGCCCGCCGATCACGTCGACGCTCCTGGCCTTGGCGACCGAGGCGAGCCCGCGCGCGAGCCGGCCGACGACGCGCTCGCTCTTCCACTTTCGCAACGGATCGAGCGACACGCGCGGCTCGCCGAAATCGACGCCGAGCTCCCGCGCCCGCTCGGCGTCCTCGATCAGCGCGGCGACGTGAAGGAGCGCCTTGGACGGGATGCAGCCCTCGAAGAGACAGGCACCGCCGAGCCGCTTGGTGGCGTCGACGACGACGGTCTCGAGCCCGAGCTCGGCGCAGCGAAACGCCGCCGAGTAGCCGCCGGGCCCGCCGCCCACGACGGCCACGTCCACCTCGACGACGAGGTCGCCCATCACCACGGCCGGGTTCGCCTCTACTCGGGCTCGACCTGGCCGCGGACCGCCCACGCGCGGGCGATCAGATGGATGCTGCCGTCAGGCTTGATCGGTATCGTCGCCCGGATGCGCTCGCGGAGCGCGGTGCGCCGCTCCTCGGTGAGCGACATGCAGTAGCCGGGCGCCGGTGCCTGGCCGCCGAGGAACGGCGTCCAGTAATCGTCGAAGTCCTTGAACACGGTCGGCACGTCGATCGCGAGGACACGGACCTGCGTCAGGCCCACCGACTCGAAGAGCTCGACCAGCGGCCCCGGGCGCGCGCTCGGGAATCGCCGTCCCTCGTCGAGCTCGAGCGCCAGTGGATCGAGGGCGACCGCCGCGTCCCAGAAGCGGCGCGTCAGCTGCATCTCGCCCGCGTAGTCCCACACGTACGCCGCCGCCGTGCCGCCGGAGGACAGGGCGCGCTTCATCTCGGCCACGGCTTTCGTCGCGTCCGGCACGAAATTCAGCATGAGCCCGGAGACGGCGATGTCGTGCTCTCCGTCCTTGACGGGGAGCGCTTGCGCGTCGCCGGGCCGAAAGCTGACCCGCGGATCGGACACGCGCGAGCGGGCGTACGCGAGATATTCCTCGGAGCGATCGACGCCGACGACGGCGTCGGGCGAGCAGCGCGCGACGATGGCTTCGCTCAGCGCGCCGGTTCCGCACCCGATGTCGAGCCAGCGGAGGCTCTCGGGCGCGTCGAGCCAGTGCAGGAACTCCCGCGCGACGAGACGGCTCCAGCGGCCCACATACGGCTCATACGCGTCGCCGCTCGACCAGGCAACTCGATGGTCGGGCATCATGACCTCCTTCTTTCTAAATGCCGTCCAACAAAAGCTACCACTCCAACAATAGCTGTTCAGGGCGCTCGAGCCGACGCACGATCGCGGCGGCGAAGCGCGCGCCGTCGGCGCCGTCGGCGACACGATGGTCGAACGTGAGCGAGATCGGCAACAGCATCCGGGGCACGATCCGCCCCTCGTGCACGACGGGCTCTTCACGCCCGCGGGCGACCCCGAGAATGGCCACCTCAGGATAGTTGATGATCGGAATGGCTCCGGTGCCACCGAGCGCGCCGATGTTGGTGATCGTGAACGTCCCGCCGCGCAGGTCGTCGAGCGTCGCCTTGCCCTCGCGCACTCGCTGGGCGAGCGCCGCCAGCTCACGCTGCAGCTCGACCAGCGGCTTGCCGTCGACATCGCGGATGACCGGAACGATCAAGCCACGCTCGGCCGCCACCGCCACGCCCAGATGGTAGTAGCGCTTGACGATCAGCTCCCCGGCCCCCGGGTCGAGGCTCGCGTTGAACTGCGGGTGCTCTCGAAGCGAGAGCGCGGCCGCCTTCAAAAGAAAGCTCGTCAAGGTGAGCGTGATGCCGCGCTCGCGCGCGGGCTCGATGTTGCGCCGGATGATCGCGTCGAGCTCGGTGATGTCGGCGCGGTCGAAATGGGTCACGTGCGGGATGAGCGTGGCCGAAAGCGTCATGCGCTCGGCAATGGTGCGACGCAGATGGGACAGGGGCTGTCGCGCCACCGGGCCCCACTGCTCGAACCGCGGAAGCGGTGGCGGTTCCACGCCGACCACCGCCAAAGGCTTGGCCACGGCCACGCGCTCCGGCGCCCGCCCGTCCGCGACCGGTGCCGTCGTGCCCGGCTGCGCCCCGCCGGCGGCCGACCGCACATCGTCATCGGTCACACGCCCGCCGGCTCCTGTCGCGCGCACCGCGCGCAGATCAACCCCAAGCTCACGCGCTAACCGCCGAGTCGCCGGCGTCGCCGGCACCGGCCCCACGCTGCTCGCGGCCGTACCTGCGTTCGCCTCCGCCGCGGACGCCGGCCCAGCGCTCGCGCGCGCCGCCGCCACTCGTCCTGAGCCTGGGCCGGTCGGGGTCGCCTGACCCAAGCCCGCGCGCTCCGTCACGTTCGCGGCTGTCGGTGCGCCACTCCGACCAGACGAACGACCAGTCGAAGCTGACGAGGGTCGTGTCGTTTCTGCGGCCACGGCGGGTTCCCGTCGGGGGGAGGGGGCGGGGCTGCGGGGGGGCGCCCCGGCGAGTGGGGTTCCGAAGCCGGGGCGCCCCCCCGCAGCCCCGCCCCCTCCCCCCGACGCCACGTCCTCGAAGGTCACGAGCACATCGCCAACTTTTACGGTCTGACCCGGCTGGACGTGAATGCGAGCCACACGACCGCCGAATGGTGAAGGGATCTCCACCGTGGCCTTGTCCGTCTCCACCTCGAGCAGCGGCGCGTCCTCGGCGAGCACGTCGCCCTCGTTGACGAGCACCTTGACGATCTCGGCCTCGGTGAGCCCCTCGCCCAGGTCGGGAAGCGCGAACGGTCGAGGCATTGGTCTACCGGATCGTCGGGTCAGCCGCGGTCGGCACTGCCATCACCACACTCAGAATGCGAGGGTCTCGCGGGCGGCGGCGACCACGCGCGGCACGTCCGGAACGTTCGCTTTTTCACGCGCGAAGCCGACGAAGGGCACGTCGTGTGCGGTCACGCGGCGGATCGGCGCCTCGAGGGAAAGAAACGCACCGTCCATGATCGACGCGGCGATCTCGGCGCCCGGACCGAAGCTCTTCGGCGCCTCGTGGACGACGACCGTGCGGCCCGTCTTCTTGACCGACGTCACGAGGGTCTCGCGATCGAGCGGCGAGACCGTGAGCAGATCGATCACCTCGACGGCCGCTCCGTCCTCGTCGCGCAGGACGTCGGCGGCCTCGAGCGCCACGCGGAGCATCGCGCCATAGGCCACCAGGGTGAGGGCGTCGCCCTCGCGCGCTACCTGCGCCCGGCCGATCGGGATGACCTCGCTCTCGTCCGGGACCTCTTCCTTGGCGGCGTGGTAGAGCGACTTCGCCTCGAAGAAGATCACCGGGTCGGGATCGCGGATCGCGGCGGCCAGCAGCGCGCGCGCGTTTCGCGGGCCCGACGGGATGACCATCTTCAGCCCGGGGATGTGCGCGTAGAACTGCTCCTCGGACTCCGAATGATGCTCGAGTGCGCGCACGCCGCCGCCGTAGGGCATGCGGATCACGATCGGGATGTGGAAGCGCCCCTGCGAGCGCATCCGGTAGCGCGCGCAGTGGTTCTCGATCTGGTGGAAGCACTGGAAGGCGAAGCCCGAGAACTGGATCTCGCACACGGGCTTGAGACCGTAGAGCGCCATCCCGACCGCGGTGCCGATGATCGCCGCCTCCGCGAGTGGGCTGTCGATGACGCGCTGGGAGCCGAACGTCCGCTGCAGATCGTCGGTCACGCGAAAGACGCCGCCGTCCACGCCGACGTCCTCGCCCAGGACGAGCACGTCGGCGTCGCGCTCCATCTCCTGGAAGAGCGCCTGGTTGAGCGCCTTGACCATGTTCACCTTGGCCATGGCGTCAGCGTCGCGTCAGCCGCTGGCCGCGCATCGGCGTGGCTCCGGGCTGGTCCGTGGATGTCTCGTCCGGACGCGCCGATACCGTGTTCTCACGAGTCGCCGCCTCGTCGCGCTGGGCTCGGAGATCGGGCGGCAGCTCGGCGTACACGTGGTCGAACATCGTCAACGGGTTCGCGGGCGGCGTCGCCTCGAAGCGGCGAATCGCCTCGGCGATCTCGTCGTCGACCCGCTGCTCGAGCCCCTCCTCGAGAAGGTTCCGCTTCTCCAGATACGCGCGGAAGCGAGTCAGCGGGTCCTTCTGCTCCCACATCGCGACTTCCGCGTCGCTCCGGTACTTGGTCGGGTCGTCGGCGGTCGTGTGCACGCCCAGGCGATACGTCACGCACTCGATCAAGGTCGGACCGTCGCCGGCGCGCGCCCGCTCGATCGCCTCGCGCGCCACGGCGTAGACCGCGAGGACGTCGTTGCCGTCCACCTGGATGCCGGGCAACCCGTATGCCAGCGCCTTCTGCGCGATCGTGCGCGAGTGCGTCTGCTTCTTGAGCGGGACGGAGATCGCCCACTGGTTGTTCTGGCACACGAAGACGACGGGGACGTGCCACACGCCGGCGAAGTTCAGCGCCTCGTGGAAGTCGCCCTCGGAGGTCGCGCCGTCGCCGAAGTACGCCATGACGACCACGTCGTCTCCGCGGTACTGCGCGGCGTAGGCGAGGCCGACGGCGTGAGGCAGCTGGGTCGCGACCGGGATCGTGATCGGCAGATCGCGCTGCTCGGGGGCCGGCTGGCCCCCTTCGAGATGGCCCGCGAAGAAAAGCAGGAGCTTCTCGATCGGCCAGCCCCGCCAGATCATCGCTGCCGTCTCGCGGAACGACGGCACCATCCAGTCGGTCGGGCGCAGGCTGAAGACGCTTCCCATCTGCGCGGCTTCCTGGCCCTTGGTGGGCGCGAAGGTCCCGATGCGTCCCTGACGCTGGAGCCTCACCATGCGCTCGTCCAGCCGGCGGCCGAGCAGCATCGCGCGATAGAGCGA
>QHSQ01000466.1 GCA_003221615.1 Candidatus Rokuibacteriota bacterium
AGCTCCACACTCGACCTCGAGACCGTGCTGGCGACCATCGTGAGTCGGGCGGTCCAGCTGTCCGGCAGCTACAGCGGGATCGTCTACGAGTTCGAAGAGGCCACGCAGAGCTTCCACGCGCGGGTAACGCACGAGATCACACCCGAGCACCTGCAAACGCTACGGGCGACGCCGATCCGGCTCGGCGAGGGGGCGGTCGGCCGGGCCGGAGTCATCCGGGAACCCGTCGAGGTCGCCAACATCGAAGACGGGCAGCTCGTGGCCCAGCAGGTGCGCGGGATTCTCATCCGGGAAGGCATGGGCTCGCTCGTCGCGGTTCCGCTGATCCGGGAAGACCGGTTGCTCGGCGGCCTGGTGATCGTCCGTCGCGAGCGGGGCGCGTTCTCTCCGGAGGTCGTCACCACGCTTCAGACCTTCGCCGCCCAGTCGGTGCTGGCCATCCAGAACGCCCGCCTCTTCCGGGACCTCGTGGCCGCACGGCGCGATGCCGAGACCGCCAACGAGGCCAAGAGCGCGTTCCTCGCCACGATGAGTCACGAGATCCGGACCCCCATGAACGCGGTGATCGGGATGAGCGGCCTCTTGCTGAACACCGAGCTGACCGAGGAGCAGCGCGACTACGCGGAGATCGTCCGCTCGAGCGGGGACGCCCTGCTGACCGTCATCAACGACGTGTTGGACTTCAGTAAGATCGAGGCGGGGCGGATGGACCTCGAGGCCCAGCCGTTCGACCTCCGCGAAGGTGTGGAGGCAGCGCTGGACCTCGTAGCGGCACGAGCGGCTGAGAAGGGGCTCGATCTCGCCTACTCGATTTCCGACGATACGCCGCCGGCGATCGTGGGCGACGTCACCCGATTGCGGCAGATTCTCTTGAACCTCCTCAGCAATGCCTTGAAGTTCACCGAGGCGGGCGAAGTGGTGCTGGCGGTGACGGCGAAGCACCTCGACGCCCCGGGCCCGGTCTACGAGCTGACCTTCTCCGTCCGGGACACCGGCATCGGCATCCCGCCGGACCGGATCGGCCGCCTGTTCGAGTCGTTCAGCCAGCTCGACGCCTCCACGGCACGGAAATACGGGGGGACCGGCCTGGGGCTCGCGATCAGCAAGCGTCTGACCGAGATGATGGGCGGAGTGATGAGCGTGGAGAGTCGGGTGGGTCACGGCTCGGAGTTTCGGTTCACCGTGCACGCGCCCTCGGCGGAGGGCGCGGTTCCTCCGCGCCGGGAGCTGCAGGGGACACAGCCCACACTCGATGCCAAGCGCGTGCTGGTGGTGGACGACAACGAGACCAACCGGCGGATCCTCGCGGCGTACCTCGACACCTGGGGGATGGCGGTGCGGACGACGGGCTCGCCGCGCGAGGCCCTCGCCTGGATCCAGGCCGGTGAGCTATTCGACGCCGGGATCCTCGACATGCACATGCCCGAGCTGGACGGCGTCGCCCTGGCGCGGGCGATCCGCGAGCAGCGCACCGCGGCGGCATTGCCCCTGCTGCTCTTCACCTCGCTCGGTCGCCGCGAGGCCGGCGCCGAGAACGTGGGGTTCGCGGCGCACCTGACGAAGCCGATCAAGCCGTCGCAGCTGTTCGATGCGCTCGTCGGGGTTCTCGCGGGCCAACCGATCCGCGTGGACAAGCGGACGCCGTCCCGGCTCGAGCTCGATCCCGAGATGGCGCGCCGCCATCCCTTGCGGATCCTCGTGGCCGAGGACAATGTCGTGAACCAGAAGCTGGCGCTCCGCCTGCTCGAGCAGATGGGATACCGCGCCGACGTCGCGGCCAACGGTCTCGAAGCCGTCGAGGCCATCGAGCGGCAGCCGTACGATCTCGTGTTGATGGACGTCCAGATGCCAGAGATGGACGGGTTCGAAGCCTCGCGGGAGATCGCCCGACGCTGGCCCGCTGACCGGCGACCGCGGATCGTCGCGATGACGGCCAACGCGATGCAAGGCGACCGCGAGCTGTGTCTGGCGGCGGGCATGGACGATTACATGAGCAAACCGATCCACGTGGAGGAGCTGGTGGCCGCGCTCGAGCGCAGCACAGGGCGCGAGTCGGACCCGATCCGCATCGAAGGGTCGGCCGTAGGCGGCAATCAGAGCCGGTTTGCTGCGGACAGGCCGTCCACACCGGTGCTGGATCCGGCCGCGATCGATCGGCTCCGTACGACAATGGGCACCGCCTTCCTGGACGAGTTGCTGTCGACCTTCGTGGAGGACTCGCAGGAGCTGGTGAGCACGATGCGGCGCGCCCTCGTGGAGAAGGACGCCGACTCATTCCGACGGGCCGCGCACTCTCTCAAATCCAACGCGGCCAGTTTCGGCGCCATGACCCTGTCCACCCTCGCCAAAGATCTCGAAGACTTGGCGAGGTCCGGCAGCCTGGACGGAGCGGCCCTCCGGGTGGAGCGCCTCGCCGGCGAGTACGAGCGCGTCACGCGGGCGCTGCGGGAGATCGAGCGTGAGCCCCGATCGTAACGCCGAGAAGGGCGATCTCCTGGTGGTCGACGACAACCGGGTCAACCGGCTGCTCGTCGCCCGGACCCTGGAGCAATTCGGGCATCGCGTCGCCTTCGCGGAGAACGGACGACAAGCTCTCGAGGCGTTGCGGAGTCGCCCCGCCGACCTTGTGCTGCTCGACATCGAGATGCCCGA
>QHSQ01000467.1 GCA_003221615.1 Candidatus Rokuibacteriota bacterium
TGTGCGCGACGAAGTCGGTGACGACCGTCGTGTGCGGCGGCACGCGCGCGCCGAGCTTGGCGAGCGACGCGATCGCCACCGCGGGGGTCGCGTGGACCGTGACGACCAGGTCGGGCGCCAGGCGCTCGAGCAGCGCGCCGAGGCGGGGGGTGCCGAGTCGCGTGAGCCCGAGAGTCAGGACGGAGTCGCTGGCCATCCAATCGCCGAGAGCATATCCGAGCCCCCAGAGGAAAGGCGCCCGTCGCAGGAGTGCGTGATAGAGCGCGCGGCTCGAGCGGTCGAAGAGTGGATGGACCATTTCGCGAAAATGGTCCACGACCGTGACCTGAGCCTTCTCACGCTCGAAGGCGGCGGCGAGACACCGGGCGGCGACGTTGTGGCCTGAGCCGTAGCTGGCGGTGACGATCAGAACGCGGGTCATCGACGGCCCCATCCTACCTTGTCTCGCGCGCGCGGGCTGGTTAGACTGCGTGCGGTTCCCATGGAAAGCTCGGCGCTGACCGAAGGCGCTCGGCCGCAGTGGTACGCCCACGGGTACAACCGCCCCGAGCTCTACCGCCTGGCGGCGGCGATGGGCTGGCTGCCTCGTCGCCTGCGCTTGAGCCTGGCCCGGCGGCTTGGCCGTCTCGCCCAGTCGTTCTTGCCGGCCGAACGCGCCGTGACGCGCAAGACGCTCTCGGTGATGACTGGCGCGACGGGCCGGCGGCTGGACGAGCTGACCGCCGAGGTCTTCGGCGAGTTCGCGATGTGCTTCAGCGACCTGATCACCGCCAGCCGTCGGCCGGCTCGCATCGGCTCGTATCTCGGCGCCATCCACGGGCGGGAGCTGCTCAATGGGTTCGACGGCGCGCTGATTTCGCTCACGGCCCACGTCGGCAACTGGGAGCTGGCCGGCCGCTTGCTCGCCCAGCATTCCGCGCGCACCACCCACGTGGTGGTGGCGGTGGAGGAGGCGCGCGCGCTCGAGCGGTGGCTGCGTCGTGACGGCAGTGGCCTTCGCTTCGTGCCACGATCGCATCCGACGGTCTCGCTCACGTTGATCGCGGCTCTGCGGCGCGGCGAGGCGGTCGCGTTGCAGGGAGACCGGGCGCTCGGCAATCGGGGCGACGTCCTGGTGCCGTTCTTCGGGCGGCCCGCGCCCTTCCCAGTCGGCCCCTTCCATCTCGCGCGAGCCGCGGCCGTCCCGGTCGTTCCCGCGTTCTGCACGCTCGACGTCGACGGCCGGTATGTGCTCAGGGTGCTCCCGCCCGTGAAAATCACGCGCGGAGGCGAGGAGGAAGCGCTCGTCGCCTGGGTGGGCACGCTCGAGTCCATCGTGGCCGAGAAGCCGACCCAGTGGTTCAACTTCTTCGACGTGTGGAATCCTTTCGGCCTGTGAGCGAGGTCGTCGAGCTCGCTGAAGCTGAGAGACGGTCGCGAGAGCTGGCCTCGATCCTACCGGCCCGGATCAGCCCGCCCTTCACCGGCTCGTTCATCCGCTCGGCAACCCTCTACGACGAGTACGTCCTGCGCCTGACGCTCGGGATCTTCCGCACGACCGGGCTGGCGAAGGCGGCGCAGACGCCGAGCACCATCGACGAGCTGATCGCTCGCGTCGGCTTCGAACCCGGTCGAGCCCGGGTGCCGGTCGACTGGATGCTGCGCCGGTTGAGCCATCGTGGGATCGTCGAGCAGATCGACGCAGCGGGCGGGCCTCGCTTTCGGCTCCGAGGCGAGATGCCCGAGCTCGACCCGGGAGAAATCCTCGAGGCTCAACGTCAGCAAGACAGCTCATGGCAACCGTCGTACGTCCTGGCCGAGACGGTCGCCCAGGATTATCCCGTGTTCCTGCGCGGCGAGCGCACCGGCGAGGAGATTCTTTTCTCGCCGAGTCGGCTCCGCATGTGGGTGAACTTCTTCTCCAATGACAACGGCCTCTATGTCGTGAACAACCTCGTGGGCGCCGCCGCTGTGGCCGAGCTGATGCCGCCGGCTCCGGTCGTCATCATGGAGCTCGGTGGCGGCCTCGGCAGCGGCGCGACCGCGCTGATCGACGAGCTCCGCGGTTCCGGACGATGGGCGGAGGTCCGCGAGTATCGCTTCACCGAGCTCGTGCCGTTTTTCCTGCGAAGAGGCCAGCAGGCGCTGGAGACGCGCTTCCCGGGCCTCTCGCTCCTGAAGTTCGCCGCGCTGGACATGAACCGGGTCTTCACGGGGCAGGGGGTCGAGCCCGGGAGTGTCTCGCTGGTCTACGCGGTCAACACGCTCCACGTCGCGCGCGATCTCGACTTCACACTTCGCGAGATTTTCGGCGCGCTCGGCCCGGGCGGCCGGCTCGTCGTGTCCGAATGCATCCGCACGGCGCCGGCTCAGGCGATCTACATCGAGTTCATCTTCAACTTGATGGAGACGTTTCGGTCACCGGTGCTCCATCCCACCTATCGACCTAACGGCGGCTTCCTCGCGCCCGAGGAATGGCGGGGCGCGATGGAAGCCGCCGGGTTCGTCGACGTCCGGATGCTGCCGGATATCCCGAGCTTGCGAGCCCGTTTCCCGCACTTCCAGGTCGGCGCCGTCGTCGCGACCCGTCCAGCGTAAACGAGAAGCGCTTAGGACTCCTCGAGGTCCCTACTCAAATTTGATGATCCACTTCAGCTTCGGATACTCCGGCGGCTTGCCGTCGAGGTCGACGATGCGGATCGACTTGTCGGGGCCCTCGAGCTGCAGATTACCGCCGCTGTAGGACACGTACTTGCCCCACGCCTTCGGGATCGTCGCTTCCCGGGCGGCCATGCTCTGCGCCTGCGCCGGCGCCACGCGGAGCATCTGGGGCCAGCTCGCCGTGGGGACGTAAGGACGAGCGGCGATCACGACG
>QHSQ01000468.1 GCA_003221615.1 Candidatus Rokuibacteriota bacterium
CGACATGAACGGATTGACATAGAGCGCGGCCAGCCTGGCGCGCTCAGTCAGGCGCTCCTGCTCCCGCTGCTGTGACCACGTCCAGACCGCCCACAGTCCCATCGTCACGGTAATGAGCCACTGCATATGAGACTCCTTGCTTCACTCCGGCCGGACTCATGACCAGGGACGCAATGATCTCCTTGTAGTCTACGCTACCGCCCGGACGCGCCCGACGGCGGCCTTTACGAGGTGTACGGTGAGCGCAGTGGGCGCCATGCCCCCGAGCCGGGCAGGGTGGTGGAGAAGCGCCGCACACCTGTCACCCGTGCAAGGACTGCCTCACATCCCCAAATAGGCCTTCCGCACCAGATCGCTCCCTCGCAGCTCCGCGCTCTTGCCCTGCAGCACGACGCGGCCCGTCTGCAGCACGTAGCCGCGGTCAGCCAGCTCGAGAGCGGCGGGCACGTTCTGCTCAACGATCAACATCGTGAGCCCTTGGCTCTCGTGCAGCCGGCGGAGCGAGTCCATCACCTGGTCGACGAGGCGCGGCATGATTCCCAGGCTCGGCTCGTCGAGCATGAGGAAGCGTGGCCGTGACATGAGTGCGCGGGCGATGGCCAGCATCTGGGCCTCGCCGCCGCTCAACGTCCCCGCCCGCTGGCGCGCCCGCTCGCGCAGGACGGGGAACAGCGCCTCGATGCACTCGAGCATCTCTCGCCGGTGGGTGGGATCGCCGTGACTGTAGCTGCCCAGGGTCAAATTCTCGGCGACGCTCAGCCGGCTGAACAGCCGGCGCCCCTCGGGCACGAGCGCCACGCCCAGCTTCACGCGGTCGGCGGCGTCCACGGCGCTGAGTGATTGGCCGTGGAAGGTCATCTCGCCGGTCTGCAGCTCTACCAGGCCGGCGATGGCCTTGAGCAGCGTGGTCTTACCAGCGCCGTTGGCTCCGATGAGCGCCACCACCTCTCCGGGCTCGACGCGCAGAGAGACGCCCTGCAGCGCGCGCACGCCGGCCCCGTAGGCGACGTGGACGTCGCGCACGTCGAGCAGGCTAGTGGGCGGCACCGCGCTCGCCGAGATACGCCCGGATCACCTGCTCGTCGCGCACGATGGCCTGCGGCGTGCCGTCCGCGATCTTGACGCCGTAGTCCAGCACGACCACGCGATGGGACAGCGGCATGACGACCTCCATCACGTGCTCCACCACGCACATCGTAACCTTCAGCTCCTCGTGGATCCGCCGCACCAACTGCACCGCGGCCGCCGCCTCGATCGGCGTGAGTCCGGACATCGCCTCGTCCAGCAGCAGCAGCTTGGGCCGCGTGGCCAGCGCGCGGGCGATCTCCAGCCGCTTCTTGTCGGCCAGCGTCAGGGTCGCGGCGGGCGCGTCGTGCTTGCCGCGCAGCTCGGTGAACTCGAGCAGCTCGGTGGCGCGCGCGCGGGCCTCGACTACGCGGTTGGTGCGCTCGAGCGCGCCGCACACCACGTTCTCCAGCGCCGTCATGCGGCCGAAGGCGCGCACCACCTGCCACGTGCGCGCCACGCCCAGCCGGCAGATGCGCTCGGGCCGCGTGTGCGTGATGTCGCGTCCGTCGAACAGGATGCGGCCATCGTCGGGATGCATGTAGCCGGTGATGCAGTTGAACAGCGTCGTCTTGCCGGCGCCGTTGGGGCCGATGAGGCCGACGATCTCGCCCGCCTCCATGGCGAGCGAGACGTCGCGATTCGCCGCCAGGCCGCCGAAACGCTTGGTGGAGGCCTCCACCCGGAGCAGAGGGGCCATGCGCTACGCCGTCGCCGGGCGTGGGCGAAACCAGCGGGACCACGGCAGCGAGAGCAGGCCAGTGGGACGGAACGCCGCGATGACGATGATGATGAGGCCGTACACGATCAGATCGATGCCGCGGCCGGCGAGCGGCCCCGTGCCGAGCGTCGTGCTCATGATCTGCGAGATCGGGATGAGGATGACGGCGCCGAGCACCGGGCCCCACAGGCGGCCGATGCCGCCGACCACCGTGGCCATGATCGGCAGCGTGCTCCAGTTGAGCTCCAGCACTTGCTCGGGAAACACCGACAGGGCCCAGAAGGCGTAGAGTACGCCGGCAGCGGCGAAGACGGCCGCGGTGATGCTCCGCGCGATCACCTTGTAGAGCCGGCTGTCGATACCGATGCCTTCGGCCGCTTCCTGATCGTCGCGGATGGCGCGGAAGTAGTAACCGAGCTTGGAGCGCTCGACCACGGCCATCAGAGCGAGCGTGACGGCGAAGAGCACGAGCGCGGTGTAGTAGTAGCCCATCGCCTTGGTCGGCCCGGAGAACTGCAGCGAGAGCGCCGAGGCCACGACGCCGGTGCGCGGCTTCACCGGGATGAACAGGCCCTGGGCGGCGCCGATGTACTCCCAGGTGGCGCCGATCGGTTGGGCGATCATCCAGATGGCGACTGTGGAGATCGCGAAGTAGTGGCCACGCAGGCGGGTCAGTGGATACGTCAACACCACGCAGATCAGCGCGGCGACGGCGGCGGCCACCGGCAATCCGAGCCATGCGTCCACGCCGAGCTTCACGTACAGCAGCGCGGACGTGTAGGCGCCGACGGCGAAGAACACCTGGGGCCCGAAGTCGAACTGGCCCGCCCAGCCGCCGATGACGTTCCAGCCCACGCCGAGCATGGCATTGACGAGCACTAGGAAGCCCACCGTCTGGTAGTAGGTGGTGCCCTGGAGCTGGAGCGGAATTGGATAGACGATGGTGGCGAGCGCCCCGATCACCAGCGCGATCCGCGTCACGCTAGAACCGCCCGGACAGGCCCTGGGGCCGGACGAGTCCGATCAAGAGATACGAGGCGAATACGAAGG
>QHSQ01000469.1 GCA_003221615.1 Candidatus Rokuibacteriota bacterium
CACCATCAGGGTCGCGTCGGAGCACTCGCGGTTCGGCCAGCCCGAAGTGACGCTGGGCATCATACCGGGCGGCGGCGGAACGCAACGCCTGCCGCGACTGGTCGGAAAGGGCCGAGCGCTGCAGCTCATCCTCTCCGGCGCGATGATTACCGCTCAGGAAGCCTATCGCATCGGCCTCGTGAACGAAGTCGTTCCCGCCACGGATCTGATCCCGCGCGCCGAGGCGATCCTGAAGCAGATCTTCGCCAACGCCCCGGTCGCGATCAGGTTCTCGCTCGAGGCGGTCAACCGGGGCCTGGAGACGGGCCAGGCCGAGGGCATGGCCCTCGAAGCCTCGCTGTTCGGGCTCTGCGCCGGCACCGAAGACAAAAACGAAGGCACGCAGGCCTTTCTGCAAAAGCGTGCGGCGACGTTCAAGGGCCGGTGAGCCGTGACTCAGGAGGCAACGATGACGAGTGACAACATCTTTTCGGGACTGAAGGTCGTGGACCTGGCGAGCTTCATCGCGGGTCCGGGCGCCGCGGTGATCCTGTCTGACTTCGGGGCTGACGTGATCAAGGTCGAGCCGCCCACCGGAGACTTGTGGCGAATGCTGTACAAGGTCCCGCCGCAGCCTCACGCGAGGGACAACTATCCCTGGCACCTGAACAATCGCAACAAGCGCGGAATGGCGGTCGATCTGAAATCGCCCGACGCCGTGAAGATTCTCGAGCGGCTCGTCAGATGGGCCGACGTCATGATCGTCAACACGCCGCATCCAGCGCGCAAGCGCCTCAAGCTGGAGTACGACGACGTCGCGGCGTGGAATCCCCGGCTGATCTACGCCGACCTCACAGGCTACGGGGAAAAGGGACCGGACGCCAACCTGCCGGGGTTCGACATCACCGCCTACTGGGCTCGAAGCGGCTTGCTCTCGCTGACACGGGATGCCGGCGCTCCGCCGACCTTGCCGGTCGCGGGCAGCGGCGATCACGCCACGGCCGTCGGCATCTATTCCGCGATCGTCACGGCCCTGTATCGGCGAGAGCGCACCGGCAAGGGCTCCTACGTCACGACGTCGCTCCTCGCCGAGGGAGTCTGGGCCTGCGGCGTCTCGGTGCAGGCCGCGCTGTGCAACGCGAGTTTCTATCCGCTGCACGACCGCAAGAATCCACCGAGCATGCTCATGAACGTGTATCGCGCCGCGGATGACAGCTGGTTCCTGCTCGTGCTCGAGTCGTCGAGGTGGCCGGCGCTGGCCAAAGGCATCGGCCGGCCGGACCTCCTGACCGATCCGCGATTCAACGATGCCGCGAAGCAGGCTGCGAATTCGGCGCCGCTCACGGCGATTCTGGACGAAGCGTTCGGCGCACAGCCGATGGCCCACTGGCACGAAGTCTTCGAACAGGCGGGCATCACGTTCGGCCGCGTACAGACACCTGCCGATGTCATCAAAGATCCCCAGCTGCGGGAGAACGACATCGTCGTTCCGCTGGAGGGCGCCGGCGGTGATCTCACCTCGACGATCAGCAGCCCCATTCGCGTGGCCGGCGTTACGAAGGTGCCTGCACGCCGCGCTCCGGAGCTTGGCGAGCACAACGACGAGGTGCTCGAGGAGCTGGGGTTCGACGCGACCGAAATCGACGGGCTACGCGTGAGCGGCGCCATTCCGAAAAAACGCGCGAAAGCCAGCTAGGAGACGATCATGAGTCCGAAACCAGATCCCCGCACTGCCGGCCGTCTGTTCGTTCTCGACCTCAGCGGAGGCCGCGTCCTGTCGATGAAGACGGACGGCTCCGACGAGACGGTCATCGCCGCCGGCTGCCACCTGCCCGACGGCATCGCCATCGACACCCGGGCCGGCCACGTGTACTGGACGAACATGGGTGTGCCCAGCCGCGAGGATGGCTCGATCGAGCGCGCCGACCTCGACGGGAAGAACCGTACGACCATCGTTCCGGTCGGCAACACGTTCACGCCGAAGCAGTGCCATCTCGACAAGGACAACAGCAAACTCTACTGGTGCGATCGCGAGGGGATGCGCGTGATGCGAGCGAATCTCGACGGCTCGAACGTCGAGACCCTCGTGGACACGAGCCAGGGCGATCCTCGACCGGGGCCGGATGCGACGAAATGGTGCGTCGGGATCACGCTCGATCCGGCGCACGGCCACATGTACTGGACGCAGAAAGGTCCGGACAACGGCGAGCTGGGTCGTATCTTCCGGGCGGGTATCGACGTCCCGAG
>QHSQ01000480.1 GCA_003221615.1 Candidatus Rokuibacteriota bacterium
CCCGGACTTCGCGGCGGTCCAGGACGTGGGCGGCAGCCTCATGCCGATGGCCGATCAGGTGCGTCGAGCCGTCGCCTGGGTCTACCGAAACGCCCGTAGCTTCGGCGGCGATCCCGATCGGCTCTACGTCTCGGGCCATTCGTCGGGCGCCCACCTGGCCGGCGTGGTCCTCACGACCGACTGGGCCCGCGATTTCAATCTGCCGGTGGACCTGGTGAAAGGTGGCCTCTGCTCGAGCGGCATGTACGACCTGAAGGCGGTGCGCCTGTCGGCGCGGAGCAACTACGTGAAGTTCACGGACGAGATGGAGCAGGCGCTCAGCTCGCAGCGGCACCTGGACCGGCTGAGCGCGCCGATCGTCGTCAGCTACGGCACGCTCGAGTCGCCGGAATTTCAGCGCCAGGCGCGCGACTTCGCCGTCGCGGTGACGGCGGCCGGCAAGCCGGTGAAGCTCGTGGTCGGCGAGGACTACAACCACTTCGAGATCATCGAGACGCTCGGTACGCCCTACGGTCACCTCGGCCGCGCGGCGCTCGAGCTGATGAAGCTTTCCCAAGGAGAGGAATGATGAAAGCCGCGATCCTCTACAAAGCCAACACGCCGCTCGAGGTCGTCGACGTCCAGCAGCAAGGGCCGCAAGGTGGGGAGGCGCGCGTCCGAGTCAAGGCAGCGGGCGTCTGCCACAGCGACTGGCACATCATCAACGGCGACTGGACCTTGCCGCTGCCGATGGTGCTCGGCCACGAAGCGGCCGGCATCGTCGAAGAGGTCGGCGCCGGCGTCGGCAACCTCAAGCCGGGCGATCATGTGATCTTCTCGTTCCGTCCGCAGTGCGGCCATTGCCTCTACTGCTCGATCGGGCGGTCGATCCTGTGCGACGGCCATCAGTCGCAGCGCTGGATGATGCTCGACGGGACCTGCCGCCTCAAGCGCGACGGCCAGGACATCTTCCAGATGGCGCGGATCGGGACGTTCGCGGAATCGGTCGTGTGTCCCGCGGAGATGCTGGTGCCGATCCGCAAGGAGATGCCGTGGCCGCAGGCGGCGCTGATGGGCTGCTGCGTGCCCACGGGCGTGGGCGCCGTCACCCGCTGCGCGCAGGTCGAAGCCGGTGCGTCGGTCGTGGTGATCGGCTGCGGCGGCGTGG
>QHSQ01000481.1 GCA_003221615.1 Candidatus Rokuibacteriota bacterium
GGCACGATGTACGGCTCGGTGCGCCCGAACATCGACTTCCCGCGGTTGGTCGACCTGTATCTGGATGGCCGCCTGAAGATCGATCAGCTGGTGAGCCGGACGTACACGCTCGAGGAGATCAACGACGGCTTCACGGCGCTACGCAGCGGGCAGGTGGCGCGCGGGGTCGTCGTGTTCTGACGAGAGATTCAAGGCTCACGTGGGCGATGGAGGCGGCCTCCTCCTCGGCGAGTCCTTCCCGAGTGCCCCTGTGCCTTTTCAGCCCACGTTCTCGACCGGGGCGAACTCGCCCGGCCGGGTCCAGAGGCGACCATTAGGGCGTCGTGGCTGACGAGATTGAGATCGTCGAGTATGACCCTCGATGGCCCGAGCGATTTGCGCTGGAGTCTGCCCGAATCCGGCGCGTGCTGGTAGAGCAGGCGCTCGAGATCGAGCATCACGGCAGCACCGCAGTGCCTGGGCTGGCCGCCAAGCCCGTGATCGATATCCTCGTGGCAGTCGAGTCGATAGAGATCGCCGAGCGATATGCGAGAGCGCTGATGGAAGAGGGCTACGAGGGGGTCGAGCCGCGCTATCGGGAGATATGGCCCGAGCGCATCGTGCTGATTCGCAGGGAACACGGAGCGCGCGTGAGTCACGTCCATCTGATGCTCCGCGGACATCCCGTATGGGAGCGCCTGATCGTGTTCCGCGACTACCTGCGAGCTCGTCCCGAGGTCGCGGCGGAATACGCCGAACTCAAGCGCTCTCTCGCGGGTGCCGTCGGAGCCGATCGACACGCCTATATGACCGCCAAGAGTGATTTCATCACTCGAGTTACGGCAGTAGCGATGCGTGAGCGAGGATCGACACGGTGAAAGCGATCGCCGACGTTGTGACGGGTTTCGTCGGATTGAGCCACATCGGATTCCTGGTCCTCGAGACGCTGAACGTCAGCGGCCAATGAGCCCAACTGACGAATTCGTGCTCGAGCCGGCGCACTGGCCGGACATGCCGTCCGCGCATCGGGCCTTCCTGGAAGCCGCGATCCCCAAGCTCCGCGCCGATGAGCGTCTCGTTGGGCTCGCGGCGGGACCATCGAGTCGAGGATCCCGTGGTTCTCTGGGACCGAGGCGGCGTTCTTCGCTCCGCCCTGGGCAAGACGAGTGCCGTCTATCCGCTGCCGCGCCTTCAGTGGATCGAGGACCGCTTCTGGGTGTGGGTGCACTACATCTCGACCAAGATCGCTCGTGGCGAGCTGTTCGAGGCGATCGACGCCCTCGAGTTCGTCCGTGCTCGCGTCCTGGGCCCGCTCATCCTGACCGAAGCGGGAGCCCAGCCGAACGGCGTCCGGCGCGTCGAGCAGAGCGCGCCGGGCCGTCTAGCCGCGTTGCGCTCGACCATGGCTTCGCACGACCGGCAGTCCTGCGTGAGCGCGTTGACGGCGACGATGGCGCTCTACAGCGAGCTGCGTCAGCGGCTCGCCCCGGCGACGCTTCAAAGCAGAGCCGAAGCCGAGCAGGCTGTTCGGGACTTCCTCGCAAGCCCACCCGGGCGGTGACCATGCGCATCCCTACGCCTTCAGCATCTCCTCGGCCACCCGCTTGACCTCGGCCGCGTCCACCTGGCCCTTGTGCGTCTTCATGACGTCGCCGACCAGCCGACCGACCTGCTTGGCATCGGCGATCTTGAGCGCGTCGAGGCGCTCGCGAACCAGCGCACGCAGCGCCGCCTCGTCCATGCCTTTCGGCAGGTAGCCCTCGCAGAACTCGAGCTCGAAGCGCAGCT
>QHSQ01000482.1 GCA_003221615.1 Candidatus Rokuibacteriota bacterium
GGGGGAGCCCCGACGTCCTGCGGACTCGCACAGCTACTGTACCCGCAACCGGGGATCCAACACGTCACGGAGACCGTCGCCCAGGAGGTTCAGGCTGAGCCCGGAAATCGTCAGCGCCAGGCCGGGGAAGAGACTCACCCAGAAGGCCTCGCGGATGACGTTCTTGCCGCTGGCGATGACGTTGCCCCACGAGGGTACGTAGGGCGGCACCCCGACGCCGAGGAAGCCTAGGATCGCCTCGGCCAGAATCGCGTAGGCGAAGATGAAGCTCGCCTGCACGAGCAGCGGCCCCACGCAG
>QHSQ01000483.1 GCA_003221615.1 Candidatus Rokuibacteriota bacterium
CGCGTTCTTGGCGGCGAGGCCGATCACCATGAGCAGGCCGATCTGCGAGAAGACGTCGAGCTCGAAGCGGCGGAGCCACAGCGCTCCGAGGGCGCCGAACATGGCGATGGGCGTGGCGAGCAGGACGGCGAACGGAAGCGTCCAGCTCTCGTACAGGGCGGCCATGAGCAAGAACACCACCAGCACCGAGAAGCCGATCACCGCGGTCGCCGGCACCCCCTGGGACGCCACCTGCTCCTGGAACGACATCCCCGAGTAGTCGAAACCCATGTCGCGCGACATGGTTTGCGCGAATACCTCTTCCAGTGCCCGCATCCCCTGCCGGGTGGTGAACCCGGGCGCGAGAAGCCCATTGATCTGCGCCGCGCGGTACTCGTTGAACCGGGTCGTGAACTCCGGGCCGCTCACCGGCTTGATCGAGACCAGCGTGGAGAGCGGCACCGACTCTCCCCTGGCGTTGCGAACATAGAACTGGCCGACGTTCTCGGCCCTGGTGCGGAAGTCGCCCTCGGCCTGGACGTACACCTGCCAGACCCGACCGAATCGATTGAAGTAGTTCACGAAGGTGCCGCCCAGGAACGCCTGGAGGGTCTGGTACACGGAGGAGAGTTCGATCCCCTGCTTGAGCACCTTGTCCCTGTCCACCTCAGCAAAGAGCTGCGGCACGCTCGGCAGCAGCGTCGTGAAGACCAGGGAGAACTCGGGCCGCTTGCGCGCAGCCTCGAGGAACTTGGCGGTGCTCTCGGCCAGGAACGCGGGGTCCTTGCCCGCGCGGTCCTCCAGCATGAACGTCACGCCGCCGGCAGTGCCGATGCCCGGGACGGCCGGCGGCGCGAACGCGAAGGCCTGTGCGGCGGGAACGCCCGCCAGCCGCCGGTTCAGGTCCCGGATGATGACGTCGGCGGTGAGCCCCTTCTCGTTCCGCTGATCCCAGGGCTCCAGGCTGACGAAGTAGAACCCGTTGTACGTCGTGGACACGGCGCTCAGCAGGCTGAAGCCGCCCACGCCCGTGTAGTACTTGACGCCCGGCGTGTCCTTGAGGATGGCGTCGAGCTTGTCCATGACGCCCGCCGTACGCTCGAGGGAGGCGGCAAGCGGGAGCTGCGCGTTAACGTAGAAGTAGCCCTGGTCCTCCTCGGGGACGAAACCACCTGGAAGCCGGATGCCGATGAGGCCCGACACGGCCGCCACGACGAGCAGTAGGAGTATCGCGAAGGCGGCCTTGCGGATCAGGAAGTGACTCCCGTCTAGATACCCGCCCATCACCTGCTCGAAGACGCGGTTGAAGCCACGGAAGAACCACCCGAGCGGGCCGCGCATCTCGCGCTTCGGCCGCAGGAGCAGCGCCGAGAGCGCGGGGCTCAAGGTGAGCGCGTTGAAGGCCGAGATGAGGACGGAGACGGCGATGGTGAGCGCGAACTGCTGGTACATCCGCCCGGTGATACCCGGGACGAACGCCGTCGGCACGAACACGGCGGCCAGGACCAGGGCGATCGCCACCACCGGGGCCGAAACCTCGTGCATCGCCTTGAGGGCGGCGTCACGCGGCGACAAGCCTCGCTCGATGTGGTGCTCGACCGCCTCGACCACCACGATGGCGTCGTCCACCACGAGGCCGATGGCCAGCACCAGGCCGAAGAGTGACAGCGTGTTGATCGAGAAGCCCAGGAGCGGGAAGACCATGAACGTGCCGACCAGCGAGACCGGCACCGCCAGCAGCGGGATCAGGGTCGCCCGGAAGCCCTGGAGGAAGATGAATACGACGATGACCACCAGCACGAGCGCCTCGACCAGCGTCTTGACGATCTCATGGATACCGGCCGTGACCGCCAGGCTCGTGTCGAGCGCCGTCACGTAGTCAAGATCGTGCGGGAATCGCGCCTTGGCCTCCTGCATCAGCTTCGTCGCAGCCTTCATGGTCTCGACGGCGTTGGAGCCGGGCAGCTGGTAGATGGCGATGCCCGCCGCGGGGCGCCCGTTGAGGCGGGCGTCGCGGTAGTAGGACTGCTCGCCCAGCTCGACGCGCGCCACGTCTCGCACCCGCACGATGGATCCGTCGGGAGTCGCCCTGACCACGACGTTCTCGAAGTCCTCGACGCTCGCCAGCCGGCCCTGCGCCAACACCGTGTAGGTGAACTCCTGGCCCCGGGGCACGGGCTTGCCGCCGAGCTGGCCGGCCGGATTCACGGTGTTCTGGGCCTGAAGCGCCCTCACGATCTCATTCACGGTGATGTCGAGCTTGGCCAGGGTGTCGGGATTGACCCAGAATCGGATGGCGTACTTGTTCGCCCCGAAGACCAGCACCTGACCAACCCCGGGGACGCGCGTCATCGGGTCGTTGAGATTGACGTAGGCGTAGTTGCTGAGGAAGAGCTCGTCGTAGGTGCCCTTGGGCGAGTGCAGGACGAACAGCGCCAGCGGGCTCAACACGGACTTCCTGACCGAAACGCCCTGGTTGACGACATCTTGAGGCAGCTGGGAGGAGGCCTGCGAGTACCGCATGTTCACGAGCACCTGGTCGATGTTCGGATCGGTGGTGAGGTCGAAGCTCACTCTGAGATTCATCTCGCTGCCGCTGGTCTGGCTGGTCGAGTA
>QHSQ01000122.1 GCA_003221615.1 Candidatus Rokuibacteriota bacterium
TTGCCTTCTTCGTTCGAGGGAGCTGGCCCGAGATCGTCGTGACCTGGCTGGCCCTCTCCGGCGTTGTTGCGCTGATCGACGAGTGGACACGTCCGCCGTTCGAGTGGCGCGAGGGAGAAGATTTCGGAGGCGGCGAACGGGCTGCCGGCGATAAGGATCGCAGTTGATTCAAATGGGCTGCTGTTCTCAGACTAGGCGGCCGCTTAGCGACCGCCACCAGGTGAAGGTCTGTTACGGTGGAGGTCGCCCCATCGTGGTCAGAGGGCCGGTGACCGGCCGCGACTACCGCTTCTCGGGGCTCGAGCGGCTGCAACTCGTTGATCCTCGCGATGCCCTCGTCTTGATGCGCAGTCCATTGTTACGGATCGAAGGAGTCGTCGAGCTGCCGATGGCCGCGGAGGAGGCCTCGGGGAATCGCGGAGGCGGCGATGCCTAAGCCAGCGGCTCGGCTCGGCGACTCCACGATGCATGGATCGCCGCTGCTTGGCGCGTGTGCGACGACGGTGTTGATTGGTGGCAAGCCTGCCTGGCGAGGGACGGATCAACACACGTGTCCAATCCCCAATGCACCGCCACCCGTTTGCGACGGCGCGCCTCACGGGCCGGGTATTACCGCCCCGCTGCCCGACGGTGGTTCCGGCATTGTCCTCATCGAGGGCAAGCCCGCCGCCCGCGTTGGCGACCTCGTGACCGAGCCGCACGCGCTGGTTCCGCTGCCACCGCCGAACAACATCGTCGTGGGCGAGTTCACGGTGCTGATCGGGATGGGAGGTGGTGGAGGCTGTCCACCGGGCTCGACGTGAACGGCTTGAGCGTCGATCCGTGGGATCGAAAGCAGAGAGACGGTAACAGAGCCATTCGGCTCAGGCTGCCCTGATGTTCCAGGCCAACGTTGTCACGGGCGAAGTTTGTGGGTCTGTGGTCGATCTCTCCCTTCCTGGGGTGGTCCCATTCGAGCTTGAGCGAAAGTACAGAAGCCTGTCGAAGCACAACGGTCTCCTGGGTTGGAACTGGACGAGCCCGTTCGACCAGGGGCTCCATCTTGCGCGACCCGGGTTGGTCTACCGGGACCAATGGGGTCAAGAAACGCCCCTGGCACCAGCGGCCAACAGCAACGACGGCTTAGTCGCGTCGGCCGGGAATCTTCGGCTGAGTCGGGCAGCTGGTGAGCTGGTCCTGCACGCTCCTCCATTGACGCTGCACTACCCGTTGCCCAAGCCCGGGGCCTCCAGCTTTCTGAGGCCCCAGAAAATCGTGGATGGGTACGGTAATGCGCTCCTCTTTACGCTCAACGAGGCGGGCTTGCCCGAACGGCTCGTGGACACCATGGGCAGGCACCTGCGAATCCTGTACGACAATACTGCGAGAATCGCAGAGATCCGTCGACGCTCGAGCACATCCAGTGCAGAGCAGCTTCTTCTTCGCTACGGCTATGACCGGTTCGGCGATCTCAGGACCATGTCCGACGCCGCCGGCAGTTACCACTTCGAGTACGCCGATCATTTGGTTGTCCGATGGACATACCCGTCAGGCCTCTCAGGTTACGCGACCTACGACCAGCATGGCCGTTGCACGCGACTCAGGCACGATGGCGGACGCCGATACCGACAGCTCGACTATGACGACAGGCGGCGGACTACCCGAGTACGGTGCTGGATCCAGAGAACCGGATGTTGAGCGTAACCGACGCACAAGGGGCCACGACCGTGTTTCACGAGGACGAGCACGGCCGGGTCCGCGCCAAGGTGGACGCGTGCGGAGGTACCTGGCGCTGGGATTACGACACGCAGGGAAACTTGATCGGCGTCGAGACGCCGTCGGGGGTGCGATCCGACCTCGTCTACGACTCGCGAGGAATTCTCAGCGAGGTTCGCGACTTCTGCGGTCGCAGGATGATTCAGTCGCAGTCGAGCGGCGGCAGAACGGTCACGGTTCATGATGATCTCGGGATGATCGTCAAACTCGAATACGACGAGATCGGAAATGTCGTGGCCGCGACCGACGGAGAAGGCGCTACCCGACGCGTCCTACGCGATGGTGTGGGTCGGGTCGTGGGAAGTCAGTGGCCTGACCGTACAGGCATCGCATATGAGTATGACCAGGCCGGTAACCTCACGCGGGTCGTTGACGAACTAGGTCGGCAGACTCGTCTCGAGTACGACGAATTCGGGAAGTGTGTTGTCGTTCAGTGGCCAAGCGGTCATGCAGTGCGATATGAATATGATCTCGACGACAATCCAACCGCGATTATCAACGCAAAGGGTGAGGCTCATCGCTTCGCGTACGACAGCGTCGGACGCGTTGTTGGCCAGGAGTTCTTTGACGGCACACGCGAGACATACGCGTATGACGCGGTGGGCCGCCTCGTTGGCATAGTCGACGGCAACGGAGCCGCGACGACGATCATTCGCGATGAAGTGGGGAGCATCGTCGAAAAGCGCTACGCTGCCGGCGACGCCGACCATTTCGACTACGATCAGTTACGCCGGCTCGTTCGTGGGCGCAATGAAGCTACGACGATCGAGTTCGAATGGGACGGCGACGGCAACCTCACCCGGGAAGTCCAGGGCGAGCTCGTGCTCACGTCCTCTTACGATCCTGGCGGGAAGCGTCGCTCACTCAAAACGTCGCAAGGGCGGTCGATCGACTACGACTATGACATCCGGGGGCGCTTGGTTCGAATCACCGACAGTGCTACCGGCTCGCACTCCTTCGAATTCGATTCGGCTGATCGGCTGGTCGCGCATTCCTACCCAAATGGTGCCCGACTCGAGCTGAGATACGACGATCGGAACCGGATCGTAGAGCAGTCGCTGAGCACTGGCTCGAAGGTCCTTCTCCGGCGCGCGTATGAATTCGACGCCGCGGATCAGCTGCTGCAGGTTGCTAGCGAGGCGGATGGTGAGGAGCGTCTCGCCTACGATCACCGAGGCGCCTTGCTGACCACCCACAGGAATGGTTCTGCGGAGCGGTATGGCTATGACCCGACTGGGAACCTGGCATTCTCATCGGAGTGCGGAGCACTGTCCTACGCGGCGGGCGATAGGCTGGTCGGCGGCCCCGATGGGTCGCGGGACTACGACGGATGCGGCGCAACGGTCACCGACGGAAGCGGGGCGCGCCATTTCCAGTATGACGGTGCCGGACGACTCCGTCGCGTCATGTCTCAGGGGCGTACCATCGCGCACTACGAATACGACGTCCTGGGACGGCGCACGAGGAAGGCGATAGAAGGGAAGGACACCCGATTCGCCTGGGACGGCTTCTCCGTGCTCCAGGAGGTGACTGGCCGCGATCTCACTGAGTATCTGGTGTTACCCGACACCTTCTTGCCGCTGTCTCGCCGCGTCGGGGACACGGTGGAGCACCTTGTCGCGGACCGACGCGGGTGCGTAATCGGGATCATGGACGAGAAGGGCTCTCTTGTCGCCCGGTTTGAGTACACGGCCTTCGGGAGGCTACGAGCTTCCTCGGATGGGCGGCGGAGTCACCCATTTCGTCTGCGGGGTCAGTACTACGACAAGGAGACCGGGCTTCATTACAATCTGCACCGATACTACGATGCACAGACGGGACGCTTCTTAACCCGAGATCCCATCGGTCTTGAAGGCGGCCGTAATCTGTACTCGTACGGCCCGAACCCAATAACGTGGGAAGACCCGTTCGGCTTGTCGAGTGAGTGTCAGGGCGATGTCTTCTACCGCGCCATGTCCGACGATGAAAAGGCAAAGGTCATGGCGGACTGTCAGCTTCACGCGAGAGAAGGTAAGAAGTGCCCCGAGGGTCCCTACGTAACGCAGGCACGCAAATACGCTCAGTCCGCGATAAACGAGAAGCCCGATATGTATAAACACCTGGTTGAAATCTGCACGAAGCCGGGAACAGTGACGCGTATGAACTATTCGCCATATGCGTGCCGGAACGGCAGTCAAGCCGGGCATTTCCCGAGCCTTCCCGACGTAATGAGCGGAAATCCGGATCGCATCGAGCACAAAATGGAACGGGTTGGCCGCCCCGATGAAGGACTGAACTATGGGCTCAGCAAAGGCAAGGGTCTGGATCAGTTCAATGGTGAAGTTGAGAGCATGAAGGTGGTCGGGACGAACGAGAGCTGTGTGCCGAAGAGAAATCCATGAACCCTCAGTGGCCCGAGGCGGATGTTGAGATCGCACGGCTACGTGGCCTGAAGGGGCGGTCGTTGACGGACCAATCTGTGCTCCGCACCCATCAAGAGAGTGGGGCGCGCCTGTATACGCTCGCGGAACAACGGCCGGACGCGGCGCTGCAGCTGCTGGAGCGCGAGTATGCAGCGCTTCGCGCCGGCGAAGGCGACATCAGTATAAGTGGCGCGCTGGTCGGCGGGCTCGTCAAGGCTCGCCATCGACAGGCCGTTCCGCTGATCAGCCGGATGCTGCTCGACCCGTCGGCACGTGGCCTGCGCGAGGATTTGGCCGAGGATCTTGGTGCACTGGGCGATCCCACCGCTGGCCCGGCGCTGGTGAACGCCCTCAGTGACGAGGAGTCGTGGGTCAAGGCCAAGGCGGCCCGGTCGCTCGGTCTACTCGGATACAAGCCTGCGATCGAGTGGCTGCTTCAGCTGCTGCACGACGAGTCTGGGGACGTCCGTGCCAGCGCCGCGAACGCGCTCGGCCGGCTCAAGGCTCGTGAAGCAATCCCAATACTGGCAGAGATCGTGAAGAACGATGACGACGAAGTGGTTCGCGGAGCGGCCGGCAACGCGATACAGCAGCTCCGCGAAAGCGGAAACGGCTAGTGGACAGTTCGGGGTCGCGCAACATGGTAGGCGCCGACCGGCAGATCTTCGCCGCGTATGACTCCGAAGGGATTTACGTGTACCAGGCGTTCAAGCCCTCCATAGCAGATGAGGCTATCCGTTTGGGAACATTCGGCGGAGGATTTAGCCTCGATCGCATGACATGGATAAAGCCGTCGTTTGGCTGGATGCTGTATCGGTCGAGCTACGCGAGCGCACACAGGCAGGAGCGAATTCTCCGCATCAAGATTGGTCACCAGGGTTTTGGAGAGATCCTGTCGAAGGCCGTGTCGACAAGTTTCAATCCGTTACTCTTCGAATCGGAAGTCGAGTGGGCGAGGGCTCTGCGAAATTCCGAGGTTCGATATCAGTGGGATCCGGATCGCGATGTGTACTTGCGCAAACTCGACCGGCGAGCGATCCAGCTTGGAATTCGCGGCTCGGTCGTGCGGGCTTACGCGACCTCCTGGATCGTTGGTCTCGAGGACGTCACTCCCGTAGCGCACAAGATCAAACACGTCGTAGAACAGGGCGGTTCAGATCTTCCTCCCCTGCCCATCGAGCGCGCGTACGCCGTGAGCTCGCAAATCGCCGAGGCGCTGGGCATGGTTTCGTACAGTTCTCAACTGCAGACCGATTGCGGAGAGAACGTGTGACCGACGTCGCGAATGGAAATCAGCACCCGATGAATCTGGCCCCCGGACAGTCGTTGGAAGGTGCTGTTTTCGAGGAGGCGAACCTTGATGCCGCTAATGTGTCGGGATCTGTTCTGACGGCTTGTTCGTTTGTTCGAGCCAGCCTTCAGGATGCGAACTTTTCGACCGCCAATCTGACTCACTCTGTGCTCTCTGGAGTCGACGCCAAACGGGCAGTATTTCGCCAGGCTGTCTTGCGGTACGTCGTCGCTTGTGGCGCCACGTTCGACGGTGCCGATATGTCTGCTGCCGACCTCCTGGGCGCGAATCTGAGCGGGGCCACGCTCCGAGAATGCTCGCTGGAGGAGGCTGAACTCAGCGGTGCGTCTTTCGAGGGATGCGACCTCTCTGGCGCAAGACTCGGCGGCGCCAACTTGACCTCGGCAAACTTTACCGGCGCATGCATGCGCGGCGCGTATCTGGCCGGTGCCAATCTCACTGGTGCCAAGCTCGACCGGGCCGATTTGTCGGACGCCGTCATCAGCGACGCCGACCTCTCGCTCGTCAGCGGGAGCGGGGTCAGCTTCCGCTCGGGCGTGCTCGAGCGAGTCCGAGCGCGAGGTGCCGACTTCTCCGGCTGCGACTTCTCCAACGCGATAGCGTCGGGAGCAAACTTCGAACGCGCCACACTTTACGGCGGCACAATGGCAAATTTCGTTGCCGAAGACGCCTCGTATGAGTTCGCCGACCTGCGCCAATCCAGGCTTGAGCACGCGCGGTTCACACGCACAAGTTTTGTCGGGGCCATCTTGCTTGGCGCAGAAGCGACAGCTTGTGACTTTGCTGGCGCCGACTTCTACTGGGCGGAGCTTCCAGACGGCGCTATCGTTCGTTGGGCGCTAACGACAGCCCGGGTGCCGACCGGCCCGGATGAGACCTACGGCCCTCGTGGGGTGCGGCCCCCGTATGTGCGCATGATGCCTCTACACCGCACACCGTCGCAGAGGTAGTCACAAACCCGCATGCAGGAGACCAAGCTGCGGATGCCTGTGGACTTTGGCCAGCGGCGAGCACCAAGGCTCGGCTTCGTCTCGTGACTGGGACTGTGACGAGCACGTCGCTCCGGCTCGAGATCGTGTCCGATCAAAGCCCCCGCGAGGTCATCGTGGTGACGGCGGGACAGGTCGCCGAGGTGGGGCGAGCGACTCTGTCAGCGCTCGGCCTGTCCGCGGATCCGCACATGTCGATGCGGCACTTCTCGGTCGAGTGTAATGGGACGGAGTCTAGGATCCGAGACTTGGGCAGCACGAACGGAACGTTCGTCAACGGCGCCAAGATCACCGATGCCGCGATGAAGGACGGAGATCGAATCGACGCGGGGCGATCGAGTTTCCTTGTTCGGCTTCGCCGCGATGTGGAGCTCGGGGGCGACAACGGCGCGCGCCTGCCTACGGCCGAGACGACGCCGACGAAGGCGAGGCTGACGCCGGGCGCGAGGATCCCGCTCCTGGAGATCTCCAACAGCTCGTCGATGACGCTTGGAATGGTGCGGTGGCATGATACCGATGGCAAGCCGAAGCTCACCGTAATCGTCAAGGCTACCTTCGCTCTTGGTGATCGGCCGGAGCTAACCCGCAAGCAACTTCCGATCTTCACTGGCGACATCGTGAAAGATAAGGATCCGAGCTCCACCCGCTTCGAGTCCGACCTCGTGCCCTTCAAGCCGTGCACCGACGTCGTCCTGGTCGGTCGCGCCTACGCGCCCGAGGGCAAGCCGGTTACCGAAATGGTCGCCGGGCTCCGCGTGGGCCAGCTTCGCTGCGGCGTCGCCGTCATCGGCGACAGGAAGTGGCAGACCCAGCTGCTCGAGAAGCCGACGATCTCCTACACGCAGCCGTTCTTGACGATGGATCTCGTCTACGAGCGAGCGTTTGGCGGCTTCGACAAGCCCGCCGGAATGTACTGCAAGGAGAATCACGTCGGCACCGGCTTCATCGGCAAGAGGAGCGCTGAGCGCGTCGAGGGCCTCAAGCTGCCGAACCTCGAGGACCCGAGAAATCTGATCAATGCCTGGAACAGCCGCCCGACACCGGCCGGGTTCGGCTTCTACGGCCGTTCCTGGGCGCCGCGGCTGGCGTACGCCGGGACCTACGACGATAAGTATATGAAAGAGCGGCACCCGCTGCTGCCCGCCGACTTCTCGTACCGCTTCTTTAACGGCGCGCATCCGGATCTCCAGGTGGGCGGCTACCTCAGAGGCGACGAGGAAATCGATCTCCTCAACGTTTGTCCCAATGCCTCGCGGGTGCACTTCCGACTGCCGGGATTGATGCCGAAGATCAGCGTCGAGCGCTGGACGGTGCCGCCGGAGCAGTGGGTAGAAGAGCACACGGCGCCCGATGGATCGCTTCCCGCCGAGCTGCCTCTGGTCGAGGAGCCCCTGAAGCCCGTGCTCGATACGCTGGTGTTCGTGCCCGATCAGGGCGTGTTCTACGAGGTCTTCCGTGCCGTCTGCGGTCTCTCGAGTCTCGAGAGCCTGGAAATCGCGCGCGTGAAGGTAACGGTCTGATGATCCGCGCGCGCGACGCGCTACCGAACGAGTTCTTGCAGCCGCGTCTTCAGCGGGTCTTGCAGACGGCCGAGCGCGTCGACGTCGATCAGCTCGACGAAGGCGGCGACGCCGGAGAACGTCGTCGCGGACAGGATGAGATCGTCCCCGGGGCGGAAGGACGGGAGCCCGAACGAGATCGTGGTCAGCGGGAGCTTCGGAAGATCCGTCGCGTAGTCGGTCTGGACCTGGTAGCGAAGGTCGGCGAACAAGGCGGCGAGGCCCGGCGCGTGGGCGAACGTGGCTTGCGCTACCAGCGCGTTCACGACGAACTGTCGGATGTGCTCGACGCGGCGCTCGCCCTTGCCGGCGAGGCCCTGCCGCACCTGCGAGAGCGTGTAGCCGGACGTGAAGCTCACGACCCAGCGCACCGGCGAGGCGATGCTGATCGTCTTCGTCTCGCGGTCGGTCTTGGCCTCGTGCGAGTATTCCCACGGGTAGAGCGCGACGCGATTGCCGACGAGCGTCAGCCAGTGCTCGTCGAACTCGGACGGGATGTCGAACGGCTTCGTGGAAAACGGCTTGTAGCTCTGCTGGAGCTGGGCGAAGGCGCGGTCCGCGCTCGTCGCGTCGCCCTTCGCGCCGAGGAATTTGCCGAACAAGCGCTCGGGGGAGACGATCGGGCGCAAGGTCTCGAGGTGCGCCGTGAGCTGTTCTTGCAGAAACTTCGAGACGACTTCGGTCTTCCGCCTGAGCTCGGTGAGCTCCTGGAACGTCAGGGGCTTGGGTCGTTTGGCTTGTCCGCCCATGTCGCGCGCGTCGTCGACGCGCAGCTAGAGTCTAGCGTTTCGAAGTCGCCCATGTACAGCAGATTGAGCGAAGCCGTATCTGAGCCGATCGGAGTAAAATCGACTGTCGTGCCGCTTTCGGATCGATTCCGGAAAGGTGCGGGAGAGAAAGGTGCGGGAGAGGTAGTCTTATGCTGACGATCCGCGCGGTCTCCTTCAAGGGGCAGCCCATCGGCCGAGAAGTCACGGCCCGTTTCGGGGAGGCCGGAGGCACTATAGGGCGTGGCGAGACCAACACGCTCGTGCTCGCGGATCCGGAGCGCTTCATCTCGCGCACGCACGCCACGATCTCGTTCCAGGCGGGCGGCTACATCATCACGGACAACGGCACCAAGAATCCGGTCACGCTCAACGGTCGGCCGCTGGGCTCCGGCAGCCAGGCACGGCTCGGCGACCGCGATCAGATCAAGATCGGCGATTACCTGCTCGAGGTGGCCCTGGCGCCGCTCAGCGCCCCCGCGCCCCCGCCCGCCCGAGCCGAGGCGGCGTCGAAGATTCCTGATCCGTTCGCGGATCTGCTGCGCCCGGTGGAGCGGCCGGGGCCGCGCACGCAACCGATCTTCCCGCTCGAGCCCGCCGCGCCGAAGCGTCCGGAAGCCATCCCGGCCGACGCGTTCGCCGACCTGCGCGCGCGCGAGCCGAGCATCGACGATCTGATCGGGGGTATCAAGCCCGCTCACGGGTCCGATCTCCTCGCGGGGCCCGAGCTTCCGCCGGGCGCGCCCATGGACAGGGCCGCCGCCGGCGTGGTCGATCCGCTCGACATTCTCGCGGGCACGCTGCGGCCGATTCCTCCGCCGTCGGTATCCGACCACGGTCCGGAGCTGTTCACTCCGTATGCGCCGCCGGCCGCGAAGCCCGAGGCGCCGGTCAAGCCGGCTCCCGAGATTCCGCGTCCCGTTCCGCAGCCGGGCGCCCCGCCGGCGCCGGCGCCGCCGCTGCAGAAGGTCGCCGGCGCGCCCACCGGTCCACGCGACGAGGCGCTGCTCAAGGCCTTCCTGCAGGGCGCCGGCATTCCGGGGACGCCGTCGGTGAAGAGTCTCTCGCCCGACATGATGGAGGCGATCGGCAAGCTGCTGCGCGAGGCGGTGCAGGGCACGCTCGATCTCCTGCGCGCGCGGGGGCTCACCAAGAGTGAGATGCGCGCGGACGTCACCATGATCATGGCGCAGGACAACAACCCGCTGAAGTTCTCACCGACGGTCGAGGCGGCGCTGACCCACTTGCTGGCACCGCAGGTGCACGGGTTCATACCGCCGCTGCGCGCGATGAAGGACGCCTACGACGACCTGCGCGCTCACCAGCTCGGCTTTCTGGCCGGCATGCGTGCCGCGCTGGAAGAGGTGCTGGCACGCTTCGGTCCGCGTGAGCTCGACAAGCGCCTCTCCGCGCAATCCATGCTCGACGATCTCTTGCCGATGAATCGCAAGGCGAAGCTGTGGGATCTGTTCATCGAGCGCCACGCGGCGCTCACGGCCGAGGCGCGCGAGGATTTCAATGCCGCCTTCGGCAAGGCGTTCCGCCGCGCCTACGAAGCTCAAGTCAAACAGCTGCGCGATCAAAGAGTCTAGCCTCCCTTGAGCCAGGGCGCGTCTCTCACGACGAACCAGAAGGTCGTGGTCTGGGTACGCGGCAAGCTCGGTCACAAGATCGGCCGGGGCGAGTGCTGGGATCTCGGCGAGCAAGCGCTGAAGCAAGCCGGCGCCAACACGTCCAACGATCTGGGCCCGGTCGGCGACGACACCGACTACATCTGGGGCGATCCCATCAGCGACATCAGCAAAATCGAGCCCGGTGACATCCTCCAGATCCGCGATCACCTCGTGACGACGAAGACGATGATCGAATACGTCTTCAAGGATGGCTCCACGGAAACCGAAACGAACGAGCGGACCGCCAAGCGCGGTCATCACACGGCGATCGTCAACGGCAAGCTCGACGCCAACGGCGGCGTCAGGACTCTCGAGCAGCACGTGAGGCCCGGGGGCGACATCGTGCAGAACATGTACCTTCCTACGCGCGACGTTCCCGAGACCGTGACCAAGTCGACTGAGCAGCGCAAGCATCCGCGGACGAAGCAGCTCGAGCGGGTGTCCGTCACCAAGACGGTGACCGTCACGGTCACCGGAACGATCTGGCCGTACCACCCGAAGGCGAAGTAAGGCCCCCGGGGAAGCAGCGCCCGCGCCCGTCTAGCCCCTCGGCCGACCCAGGAGCCAGCCGAACTCCTCAGCCGCCGGCAGCCCGGCGCACCCGAGCATGAGTGAGTCTCCGTCCACGCGGCCGCGCGTCCACCAGAGCGCCCTCCAGCCGGTGCTCTCGCTCCAGGCGCGCAGCGCTTCGCCCTCGGCGATCGGTCCGAAGGCTTCGACGGACGGCAGGGCTCGCAAGGGACCGATGGCCGCCTCGGGAGCGGCCGCCAGCGGCGCGGGCAGCGCGCAGGGGGCGAGCGCTTCGTCGAGATCGTCGACGCTGCGAGTCGGATCGAGCACCGCAAGCGCCGCATCCTCGAGCCCGGCGAACCACCCGGCGCCCTCGAACACCGCGTGCGCCGCCGCCTCGTGCGACGGAAGCTCCACGGCCACCGTCAACGGGAAGTGCCGGCCCACGCGATCGACACTCGGCATCAGCACGCCGGCCCAGCCCCTTTGCGTCACGAGCCCGGGCAGGAGCACGAACCGCCAGATCGGCATCGTGAGGTAGGCATCGAACCAGGCCTCGCCGAGGGCCTCGCGGCTTGCCTGGAGCACGTCCTGCAGCCAGGCGTCCCACGCCTTGACGAACTCCACCGGAAGGCGTCGGGACGCGAAGTCACCCAGGCTCGGGAGCTTGCCGTACCAGCCCGGAATCGAGGAGGGCGACTCCTCGGTCACAGGGCGGTGGGGCAGCGGAACTGGCTGAGCTCGGGCAGGCGGAACGGATTGCGCACGCTCGAGGCGAAGATCTCGAAGACGGTGCGGCGCCCCTCGACATTGAACGTCGCGACGAACCGCTCCGACTGCCGGGTCTCGACGATCTGCACGCCGTCGAACATCCGGAAGAGCGCCCACGGTCCGTTGAAGGTGACCCCGTTCGAGCCCACGGCGGGCGACGGCGAGACCTGCGCGCGCACCATGCTCCGGCCGCCGGGGCCGGGGAACTGGACGGGCACCGCGATCTGCGGGCCGTGAGAATACTTCACGAGCTTTCCGTCGACGTCGAGGCTGAATTGCTGGATCGACGCGTCCATCTCGACCGGTCTGAACTCGAGCTGGATGCTCGGCGTGCTGCCGCCGCCGCGGAAGAAGACGTCGCGGATGACCTGCGCGCGCTGGAACTCGGCCAGCGCCGCGGACTGCCCCATGGCCGGATCCTTGAAACGCCACGGCTTCTGGCCTGTGTCGACGTGCGGTGATAGATACTTCTGGAAGAAGCTCTCGAGCACGCCGCTCTGCGAGAACAGGCGCGCGAAGTCCTCGGGCGTCACGTCCTGGTTGCTGCTCCGCACGAACGGATAGCGGCCGCTCGTCGCCTTCGTGCAGTAGTCGGCCACCTGCGCCCGCAGCTCGGCGTCGATCCGCTCCCGTTCTCTGCCGGCGGTGCCCTGGGTCGCGCCCTGCGCGACCGCCTGGAGCATCGAGCGGAGCGGCTCGGGCTGACCGGCGGCCTCCGCGCGCAGCTTGTTGCTCGTATTGGCCTGCGGCGGCGGCTGCCCCGTCCGTTGCGCCTCCTTGACCGCGGCCAGCCACTGATAGACCTCGCCAAGAAGCTGGACGAGACCATCGATGGGAGGCGGTCCAGTTGCTCCGGCAGGACCACTGACAAAACGACGGATGTCGTCGAACTGATCGTCCACCAATCCCTTCTCGAGCATCCCCGTGGGAACGCCCGTGACGGTCTGGCGGGCCTTGCTCGCGTATTCCTGGGCCTTGCCGGTGAGGCCCCCGAGAGTTCCGCCGACTTCCGGTGGAACCGAGAGGGTGGTCTCACGTTCGATCGCCTTCATCAGCGGTTTCAGCGGCGAGTCCAGCGACGACAGCACGCGGGTGATCTCGACCAGCCGCGTGAAGTCGCGGTCGCGGATGATCGAGATGTCGCCGATGAACTGGCGCCAGATGCGCCGATAATCCTCGAGGTAGAGCCGCTTGACCGCCTCGGCGAACCCCGGCGCCGACATCAAGGTGCCGCCGCGGGACGTGCCCAGCACCCACGCCTCCTCGTCGGCCAGCTGCGCGGTGCTCGCGTCGACGCGTGGGAGGAAGTACTTGTAGTAGCCATCCTTCGTGTAGAAGCCCGGCACGCCCTTGGTGAGCGGCTGCCGGCTCTGCCGCTCGAAGACCAGCAGAGCCTTGGGACCGGCCTTGTCGGTGACGGTGAACTCGCGCAGATCCGGGTTCGGCTCCCGCTTCAGTCGACCGTACACGCGGTTCGGCAGCGAGTCGCTGCCGATGACCGTCCGCACCCTGGCGATCAGCGCGTCGTTTCGTTGGACCGTCGGATCGACCCAGCCGCGGTCGTAGAGCGCATCGAAGTGCACCTTCAGAGCCTTGGGTCCGGTGTCGGATCCGAGCAGCTGCTCGCCTCGCGTCTGGTACCAGCGCCAGACGGCCTCGGGATCGAGATGCTTGGGGTCGTAGAGCATCAGGTACGTCTTCAGGGCCTCGTAGAGCTCGTCCTGGCTGGCGGCGACGTCCTGACGCAGGTACTGCTCGAGATAGCTCGCCAGCGAGGGCAGGAACGTGTCCTGCAGCATGCGCCGGTACGCTGCCCCGCTCGCGGTCTCGAGCCGGCCGCCCTGATAGAGACCCAAGCGCATCGACCACGGCACGACGCCTTCAAGGGTGGCCGGTGTCTCCGCGAGGCTGGCCACACCGCTGAGTGTCGGCAGGAGCGAGGCGAGGTCGCTGCGCGCACCCGCGCGAACCGCGGTCACCTGCTGCTGGACGTCGCCGAACTTGCCGGACACCTCGGCGAGATAACGCCGGTTCCGCGCGGCGCTCACCCACCAGGCCAGGGTGGCGAGGACCAGCACGACGCCACACGCGGCGATCGCGCCCGTCTGGAGCCATTGCCGGCGACGCTCCCAGCGAAGGTCGAACCCCGCGAGCCCGGCCTCTTGGAACACGACCTCGCGCAGGAGTCGGGTCAGAAAATAGCTGCGACCGCTCGCGTGCTGAGCGGGCAAGAGCCGGCGCTCCAGGCCGAAGCCGCGCGCGAGGGCGCCCATCACGCGATCGATGGGGCTTCCTTCCTGGGTGCCGCTCGTGAAGTAGACACCGCGGAGCACGAGCTTCGCTTCGAACTTCGAGGGGGTGAACGCGGACTCGACGAACTGCACGAGACGATCGCGCAGCAGGGCGAACTGCTGGGGGAAGCCGTAGAGCAGCGCGCGGCGCGCCGCGTCGCGCTCCTCCTCGAGGCGCTCGGGCAGCCGATCGTACAGGCGTCGCTCCAGCCGCTCGAGCTCGGCTGACATCGGGCCGGGGTCGAGCCCCTCTTTGCCATAGGGAAGCGAGAACCCCCACGCCTGCGCCCGCTCTTCCTTGCCCATCGCGGCGAAGAACTCGCTGAAGCCGGCCAGCAGATCGCTCTTCGTCACCAGCACGTAGACCGGAATGCGCAGGCCGAGCGTCTGGTAGAGCTCCTGGACCCTGGCGCGCACGGCCTGCGTGTGAGCCTCGCGCTCCGCCGGCGTCTGCTGGAGGAGATCGCCCACGCTGACCGTGACCAGCACGCCGTTGATCGGGCGACGCGGGCGGGATTTCTTCAGTAGCTCGAGAAAGCTCTTCCAGGCAGAGGCGTCCACATCCCGGTCGCTCTGCTGTGTCGTGTAGCGCCCGGCCGTGTCGAGGAACACCGCCTCGTCGGTGAACCACCAGTCGCAGTTGCGGGTGCCGCCGACACCGCGGACCGCCTCGCGACCGAGCCGATCCGCGAGCGGGAAGCGCAAGCCCGAATTGACCAGCGCGGTCGTCTTGCCGGCCCCGGGCGCGCCGATGAAGACGTACCACGGCAGGTTGTAGAGGTACTGCTGCGAGCCGAGCGCACGCATGCGCATCCAGATCGACGGGCGCTCGACCCCGAAGCGAAGCTTTCTCAAGAGCCCGAGCGCTTCCTCGAAGCGCTGCCTGAGCTGCGTCGCTTCGTCCGTCGAGGCGGAGGAGTGGAACCCGGCCGCGGGCGACGCCTGGAGGAGACCGCTCGCCAGCGCGGCGTTGGCGCGCCGGGCCTTGACGTAGCGCCACGCCCACCGCGCGACCGGCGTCAGCACGATGAAGGCGATCTGGATGATGCGCACCCATTCCTGCTCGTACGGGCGGAAGTTGCTGATCGAGATCGTCGGGAAGACCCACCAGACGACCAGGGCCAACGCCAGGAGTCCGATGGCCAGCAGGACCCAACGGTTGAAGATCACCCTGAAGATCGCGCCGATGACCTTCATGGCTTCCGGGGCGGCGCCGGCGGCGATGCGAGCGCGGCCGGCTCTCCGGCGGGGACGTGAAGCGTGATCTCCACGCGGCGGTTCTTGGCCCGGCCCTGCGGCGTGTCGTTCGCGGTGACCGGTTCGGCATCTCCGCGCCCGTCGGCGCGGATGCGTCCGGGCCCGATGCCCGCCGCCAGAAGCCGCGCCACCGACTCGGCCCGCGCCCTGGAAAGCTCCCAGTTCGACGGGAAGCGCAGGGTGCGGATCGGGATGTTGTCGCTGTGGCCGATCACGTCGACCTGTCCCGGCACCCGCTTGAGCGCGTCGGCGATACGGCCCAGGAGCCACTGGTCGTCCGCGCCGATCGTGGCCTCACCGGGCTTGAACAGGCCGTCGCCCAGGATGGTCACGACGCTCCGGTCGAGATGGTCGTCGACCTTGACGAGCCCGCGCCGGATCTCCTCGGCGAGGAACGTGGCCAGCCGCGGCGTGGCCGCCGGCCGCGGCGCGACCGGAGCGGCGACGCGAAGCGAGGCGATGTCCGCCGCGAGCCTGTCGGATGCGCGGCCCAGGCTCCACTCGAAGCCGACGTAGATCACCGCGAGGAGCAGGGCCGAGACCGCGCCGACGACCCAGAACGGTACGCCGCCGAGTCGTCGCTGGGTCGACGCCGAAACGCCCCGCCAGTTCGCCGACAGATCGCGCTCGTAGTCGCCGCGCTGCTTGCGGATGATCATGAGGAGCCGCTGGCGAATCGCCTCGAGCTGACGCTGGCCGCCCTCCGTGACCCGGTACCGTCCCTCGAACCCGAACTCGAGGCACACATACATCAGCTCGAGCAGGTCCAGATTGGCCTGCGGGTTCTCCGCGAGCCGCGCCATGAGCTGGAAGAACTTCTCGCCACCGCCGGTCTCGCCGTGGAACAACGCCAGGAGGCCCTGCTGAGCCCAGGCGCCCGAGGCGCCGAGCGGCGTGCTGGTGGCGGTCTCGTCGATCAGGGTGCAGAGCGCGTAGCGCGCCGCGACGATCTTCTCGGTCGGCACGCCGGCGGCTCTCGCCTGCGCCTCGAACTGGCGAACGCCCTGCGCGAGGCTGTCGCGGAGCCCGGTCGGATTCGGGTGCTGGACCGACGACCGCAGCTGCGGCAGGACGTCGAGCAGACGGTTCGCCGCCGCGAGGAGCGGATTGAGGCCGCTGCTGACGGCCGTCGCCTCGGACACCTCCGCCTGCTCCACAGCCGTCGGGCGCTGATCGGCCGGTGCCGGACGTCCGGGGGCCACGCGCCCGCCCGGCATCGGCATGATGACCGTGCGGTCGATGCCGAGGTCCGCGAACGGATCGTCAGGCACCGCGCACCGCCCAGAACTCGAGCTCGAGCCCGGGGAACTCGCCGGCGATGTGCATCGCGAGCGCCCGCGACTGCTCGGTGACTTTCCAGAGATCGCCGCTCCGGTCCAGCTCGAAGTAGAGGAAGCCGGCGTGATAGGGGATCTGCCGCGGCGCCACCGGCAGGCTGCGCAGCGCGATCCCGGGCAGGTTGAGGTTGACGAGGTCTCTGATGCGCTCGACCGGCCCGATCTTCACGAGCGTCGGCAGGCTGGCCTGCAGCCGCTCGGGCTGCAGCTGTGCCTTGGCGGCAAGCACGAACCGCGCGGTCTTCACCAGATCGCTGTCGGGAATGGCCGCGACGCGGAGCCCGTACGCGCGCTCCTGCAGCTCGATCGGGATCGCGTTGCGCTCCAGCACCATCGAGAGCGAGCGCCGGATGTCGGCGATGAGGGGCGCGAACGATCCGGCCAGATCCTCGTGGCGATACACCGGATAGGCGACCGGGCGACGGTTCTCCCGCGTGAACGTGGACAGCTCGCCGGCGAGCGAGAGGCACGTCGCGTAGAGATACTCTGGGTGCAGCGGCGTGGTCGCCGCCAGGTGCGCGAAGAGCGGCTCGAAGCGATTGATCGTCTCGAGCCACAGGAATTCGGCGATCTCGGCGACGCCGCCCGGCCCTGGCTGCGACAGGCGCGTCGCGAGCGCGTCCCCGCGCTGGTGCAGGAGCCCGTGCACGTCGCGCAGCAGGCTCGACAGCGCGGGCGCGGCGCCGGCGTCCAGCATCGACGGGATGTAGCCCTGGTCGAGCACGACGCGAGTGTCGGCGCGGCGCTCGATGACACGGGCGACGCCGAGGCCGCAATAGGCCGCGGTCACGTCCGCTTCCTTCAGGAGCTGCAGTCGCAGGCGCCCGATCTGGATCAGCGCCGTGCGATCGAAGGTCGCGTTGCTGTCCTTGACCTCGAGCTCTCCGGCCACGTAGCGCGCCAGGCTATCGGCGCCGGCGCCGCCCAGATCGGCTTCGTCCACGCCGTGGCGACGCACCGGCAGTGAGAGGGTCACGAGCGAGTCGCGCAAGGTGGTCGGAACGTCCAGCGGCGGCGGCAGCGGGTCGCGGGCCGGGCAATCGAACGGCGTCCCGTCCGGAAGCACGCCGCGCGCGGCGCGGATGGCCAGCTTGCCGAGCTCCAGCAGCGACTCGTCGATCGCGAGCTCGAGGAAGCCGTATCCGTGCGGGCGCAGGGCCCGGGTGCGTTGCTCGAGCTGCGTCTCCAGGTGCCGGTCGTGCTGCTGGAAGTGCTGGGGCTGGAGGAACGTGCCCTCGGACCAGATGATTCGATTGTCCCAGCTCACGGTCGGCTCATTTCACGGCGACGGTGACGGCCCGCGCCTGGAGGCCGATGGTGATCGTGGGACTCCGCTTCGGCGGCACCGGCACCGCCTGGCGCCAGCGCGCCTGCTCGAGGTCGCGGAATGCCCCGGCGACGCCGATGAATTTCGTCTCCGGCTGGAGCTGCCGGCGGTATTGCCGGGTCTCGGCCGGCTGCAGCTGGAATTCTTCGCGCCCGACCAGCTCGCCGCTCAGGGTCGCCTGCTCGTTGTCGAAAAGCGAGAAGAAGTCGGCGCCGTTGAACGCCGCGACCGACTTGAGCTCGTAGACCCGCACCACGATCGGTGATGGCCGGCCCGCGCGATCGGGATTGACGTTCGGATCGACATTGATCGCGCCGCTCAGGAGCGGCGGACTGCTCCCGCAGCCCATGGCAACCGCGACGCCGCAGGCGAGCAGCAGCAGGCGAGCCAGGGATCGTGGACCGATCACGCTATGGCCTCCTGGTGCCGCGGGAGGCCGCGTCGGTTGCCGACGTTCCGCGCGGAGCCTTGAGAGCGTCCTCTCGAGTCTCTTGGATGGTCCAGCCGCGCGTTCCGCGCTTGAGCGTGTAGACGAACCTGGACTCTTGCCGGATCCGCTGACCTTCCTTCAGGCTGATGTCGTCCTCGCGCCGGCCCGTGGCGTGCGCCTCGTCCCCATTCACCGTGATCTCGTCGACCTTCAAATCGACCTTGTGGCTCCGCTTGATGTCGTTGGCGACCCGCATCCGGTTGATCTCGTCCGACGTCAGGCCGGGACGGACCTGTTGCAAGAGCGCGAGGTTCTTGGTCTCGATCGCGCGGACGTAGGCGTCCAGGACCGTCCTGATCTCGGCGCGCGGGTTCGGCGCGCCGGGCGCGGCCGGAGCGCTCGGTGCGACCGGCACGCTCGGCGTCGCCGCCACGGCCGGCGCCTTCGGCGGCTCGGGCGGTGGTAGGGCCTTCGCGAACAGCTCGGTGGCGGCGCGGAAGCCGGCGGCCGCCTCCGTGAAGGAGGTCTGCGCGTACATCGCGACGCCCTGCCGCTCGGTCTCGAGCGCGCGGGCGAACTCCGGCGCGGAGGTCGACGCGCGCTGCTTGGCCGCGACCATCTGGGCGCGGGCCGAGTCGGCCGCGGTCCGCTGCTCCCGCTTGACCAGCGCCAACTGCTCGGCCTCGCCGTATCGCGCGGCCGCTTGCTGGTAAGCCTGAGTCGCCGCGGTCAGATCACCCGCGGTCGAAAAGCGCTCGCCCTCGGCCTGAGCCGCTTGCGCCCGCGACATGACGTCGCCGGCGAGCGCCGTCGCGTCGGCTCTGGTCGCTCGGTCGCGCGCGGCGACCATCGTGGCGCGCAGCTGATCCACCGCGCCGCGCTGCTGCTGGGCCGTCGCGCGCTGCTGTTCCGCGGCCTCGCGCGCTGATCGGTCCTGGGCCTCGCGTCGGCTCGAGGTCACGGTCGAGGCCACATAGTAGGTCCCGAAACCCGCGACCAGCAGCACCGCCACCGACGGCACCAGATAGCGCGGCGATTGCCAGATCGGCCGGACACGACCGGCCCGACGCGGCGCGATGGTCGAAGGCGCCGGCCGGGCGCTCTCGAAAGCGCTCGGCCGCGCCACAATCGGCGCCGCCTTCGCTTCGACCGGTACCGGGCTCTGAGCCGGCTTCTTCGCGGGCGGCGGGAAGGCGACCGGCGGCGTCTCCACCAGCACGGTCGGGGCCTCCGCGAACACCGTCTCGTCGGAGGCTCGCACCGGCCTCACCACCTCGACCGGCGCCGCGGCTCGGCGCGCCTCGGCCGCCGCCTGGGCTTCACGCGCTGCCGCCCGTCCCTCACGCGCGGCCGCGTCGGCGCGCTCGAAGAGCTGCCTGGCGTCGTCGAAATGCTTCTCGGCCGGCGCGTACGCCTCCTCCGTGAGGGCCGCGCGCCCCTCAGCGAGCTTCGTCTCCGCCTGGCCCCAGAGATGGGGTTGGTCCAGTCTGGCCTCGGCCGCTTCGGCGCCGCGCCGGGCCTGCTCGGCGCGCTCGCGCATGCGCGCGGCCGAGTCGCTCGCGCGGCGGCGCGCCTCCTCGAGCGACGTCTCCTCTGCCTGCTCGCGAGCGAGCGCGGCCTGCGCGGCGCGACGGAGTCGCGCGGCTTCGGCGGGCTCGGCCGACGGGGCCGCGTGCTCCGCGACCCATTCGAGCATCTCGAGGCATCGGGCGTAGTCCCGCGCGTCGTAGGCCGCGCTCGCTTCGCGCACGAACGCTTCGAGCTGCTCCTGGCCCTGGCGGCGCTCCGCGACCTGGTGCTGAGCCTGTCGCAGGCTCTCGGCCGCATGCACGTGCTCCGGCATCTCGGCGACGACACGGTCGAGCTCCAGGACCGCCCGGTCGTAATCACAGGCTCGGAGCGCTTCGAGACCGTTGTCGAGCGACGGCCGGAGGGACTCCGCCCGCGTCAGGAGCTCGTTGAGGCGCGCGATTCGCGTCGACGTGTCTTTCCCGACGCTCTCGAGCGTCGTGCGCGGCGCGTGCTCGTCCACGACGAACACGGTCTCGTCGGCCCAGGGGCCGCCCAGCCGGGCCTCGAGCGCCCCCCGAAGCTCGTGCAGCTGGCGGAGGCGACCCTGCACGTCCTGACGGAGCCGCTCGGTGTCCTCGGCGCGTTTGCGCCGCAGGATCTGGAGCTCCGCGCGCATCTGCCCGAGGTTGGCGAACCGCTTCGTCGGGTCCTTCGCGAGCGCCCGCTCGATGATCGCTTCCAGCTCGGCCGGCAGGCTCGGCTCCACCTCGCTGAGCCGAGGCGGATTGTCGCTCCGGAGCTTCTCGAGGATCTCGATCGGATCGTCGCCCGAGAACGGCGCGCGATTCGTGAGGAGCTCGTAGAAGACCGCGCCGACCGAGAAGATGTCCGAGGCGTGGCCGCCCTGGCCGCGCGCCCGCTCGGGCGCCATGTACTGGAGCGTCCCGACGATGAGCCCGGCGCGAGTCAACCCCGTCTCGGCCGCGGCGAGCTGCGCGATCCCGAAGTCGAGGATCTTCACCTGGCCGTTGCGGAGCACGAAGATGTTGCCGGGCTTGACGTCGCGATGGACGACGCCCTTCTCGTGCGCGTACTCGAGCCCCTCGCAGATCTGGATCATGAGGGGCAGCTTGTCCTCGAGGTGGGTGATCGTCCGCCGGGCGATGAGCTGGCGGAGCTCGTCGCCCTCGAGCAGCTCCATCACGATGAAGAGGTTGCCGTCCGCCTCGCCGAGGTCGTGAATGGTCACGACGTTCGGGTGGCTGAGCTTGGCGCAGGCCTGCCCCTCCCGGAAGAACCGGGCCCGGAGCTCGTCGGTGTGATCGGTCTCGGCGGAGACGACCTTCAGCGCGACGAGCCGGTCGAGCGAGGGGTCGTGCGCCTTGTAGACGCTGCCCATGCCGCCGCGGCCGATGCGCTCGATGATCCGGTACTTCCCGATTTTCTGGATCATGGGCGATACCGGAGCAAGAGCACGCTGATGTTGTCGCGGCCGCCCCGGGCGTTGGCGCTCTCCACGAGCGCGTCGCACGTCTTCTCGAGGTGCTCGTCGTTGCGGGCGACGGTCTCGAGGATGGACGGGTCGTCGAGCATGTTCGTGAGCCCGTCGGAGCACAGCAGCACGACGTCGCCGTCGAGCAGGTCGTGCACCGCCACGTCGAACTCGACCTCCGGACGCACGCCGAGCGCCTTGGTGAGGACGTTTTTCATGACCGTCCCGACGCCGGCATCGGCGTCGGCCCACGCGCTGTTGGCGAGCGAGTCGTCGCGGGTGAGCTGGAGCATGCGGCCGCCCCGGATCAAGTAGATGCGACTGTCACCGACGTGGCCATACGTGAACCGCGTCTCGTCGGGCCTGCCGATGATCGTCGCCGCCACCGTCGTGCCCATCCCGGCGTATTCGTCCTCGGCCGCGGCGCGCGTGTAGATCGCGCGGTTGGCCAGCTTGATCGCCGTGCGGATGCGGTTGGCGTCGAGGGACACGCTCGGGTCGAACCCGTACGGCCAGGTGAGCTCGGGGTCGGCTTCCGATCGGCTGATGAAGGCCCCGATCGTGTCGACCGCGATCCGCGAGGCGACGTCGCCCGCCTGGTGGCCGCCCATCCCGTCACACACCACGAGGATCCCGTCGCCGACGAGAATGCTGTCCTCGTTCCTCGCCCGCCGCCGGCCCACGTCGGTGCGGCCACAGTACTGAATCATCTCGAAGGCCCTCTCGTAGTCGGATGATCGCAAATCGCCATCCGTGCAAGTCCATCGCGCCGTGTTCACGCTCAGGGAAGACGAAACGGGACCCCCGGGATTTCCGGTACCCGAATTTTCTGCCCGGCCTTGAGCGGCGCGTTCAACGCCATTCGATTCGTCTCGGCGATGACCTCACAGCGCAGCCGATCGCCGTAGTAGAGCTCGGCCAGCGAAACGCACGTCTCGCCCGGCCGCACCGTATGGGTGATGAACATCACCTCGCGCACTTCGTTCTGGAGCGTCTCGAACGCCGTCCGGTTCGTGGGATCGAGGCTGAGCGCGGTGAGAAACCGCTGCTGCGCCTCACCGAGCACCCCACGATCGAGGAGCGCGCGGCCCTCCTGGAGCAATCCGGCGACGTCGTGCGCGATGCGACCTTCCAGCCGTTTCTGCGCGTCCTGAGCCTTCCGGTCGCCCGGATTGATCGTGAGCGCGATCGTACGCTCCTCGAACGCCTGCCGCAGCAGGCCGCCCTTTTCCAGCTGCTCGGACCGGTCGTTGTGCGAGGCCGCGAGCCGCTCGCGCGACCAGGGCCCCCGAGCCGCGACGGCGGCCGTGGACATCGGCGGCGCCTGTGTCGCGCCCTGGGCGCTCGCGAGCCGCGCGTCGGCCGTCCGGGCCATCTTCACCTCTTCGTCCTGGAACACGACGAGGTTCCTGGCGAAGTCCTTCGCCGTCATGTCCGAGTAGATCTGGCTGCGGCTGATCTTGAGCGGAGACACGAACGCCGGGTTCGACTGCCTGCGCACCGTGAAGGCCGCGGAGTACCCGTACTTCCCGACGTACGGCAGAAGCTCGTCGTCCATCTCCCCGAACGGGTACGCCAGGACGTCGCTCGAGCGCCCGAGATGCTTCTTGAACAAGGTGGCCGGAAACGCGAGCTCCGCCTCGAGGCGCTTGGCGTACGCCGCTTCCGACTCACCCTCCTTGCGTCGAAGATTTTGGTGCGACTTCGAGTGCGCCTGCACGTCGAAGCCTTGCTCGGTCAACGTCTTCAGATCTTGCCAGGAAAGCGCGCTGCCGCCCCCGATAAAGTCCGAATAGACGAAGAGCGTCGCGCCGAAGCCGTAATCCTTCAGGATCGGGCGGGCGTACTGGACGAAGGATCGATAGCCATCGTCGAACGTGAGCAGGACGGACTTGCGCGGCAGCTGGCGTCGGCCCGCCGTGAACGCGAGGAAGTCCGCGAGGCTCACCGCGTGGAATCCCTCGTCGTGGAGCTGGTGGATCTGCGCGTCGAAGGTGCGGGCGGCAATCGAGAGCCGGCCCTTCTCCTGCGCGCTGATGTTGTGATACACGAGCACAGGCACGAGCTGGTAGCCCCGAGGGAAGACCCCGACCGGATTCCACTCCCGCTTCGGAATCACGACTTCCTGGCCTTCCGCCAGCGTGCGGGTCCCCATGTAGTCCTCGATCATCCATTTCTTCTTGGGGTCGCCGAGGTGGCGGCCTGCGAGGGTCTCGGGCGTATCGCCCGACTTCGCCATGGTCACGACGAAGTCCCGCGACTCGAACGTGTCTGCGACCTTGACCGGGCCGCTCGGGCGGACGGCTGGGGGCGACGGCTCGCCGCGATCGGCCGGCTGAGGGGCTGGAGCCGGGCGCGTAGTCGAGCACGCGGTGATGAGCATCAGCGCCACCACCAGAACCGACAGCCGCGTCGCGGACATGCCCATTGGGCTCCTCTACAATCTCCGTGCCGGTTCCGGAAGCTCCGGCCGCACGGCCCCACGCCGAGCGCGACCGCCAGCTGCACAGGCCGCGTCTGAAATTTCGCCTCAAATTCGCGCCGGCTTGGGCCGGAGTCTATCTCGGTCCCCCTCGTCATGGCAACACCGATGCCAAGCTCGGATCTGCTCGAAAACACTGCGATCAGGAAGCGATCCATCGGGCGACCGTCCCTTTCGGGCATCAAAAACTGCGCAAGCGGGTGGTCACCTCGGGCAATCTTCCGCAGCCCACTTCACTATTCGGGTCCGGCGGCGCTCAGACTCGCAGCCGAATGTTCCATCGGTAGAGCAAGCATAGGATTGCCCACCAGGCGATGACGTACGCGACCGCGAAGCCGAGGGATGCGTTGACGGGCGAGGCCAAAGGGGCGAACACCCGGTCGAAGATCACCGCCTGGAGACTCCGTGCCTCGGCTCCCACCCGGAGGACGTACAGGAGGCGGGCGACGAGGGTCGACAGGAAGAATAGCACGAGCGCATTCACGCCCAGGACCGCGAAGGGGATGGCCCAGTGTCGCCACCCGCGGACCTCGACGAGCCAGTAGCAGGCCGCCAGGGCCAGCACGGCGAGCCCGGTCGTGAGCACGACGTAGGAGCTCGTCCACAGGGACTTGTTGATCGGGAACCACCAGCTCCAGAGCTCGCCGACCGCGACGCCGACGATCCCGGCCACGGCGAGCCGCGTAGCGATGACGCCCGCGCCGCGCCCGCTACGCAGCCAGGTTCCCGTGAGGACGCCGAGGAGGGCGGTGGCTGCCGCCGGGACCGTGCTCAGGATCCCCTCCGGGTCGTAGACTTTCGCGACCTGCCAGATGTGCGGCCCGAGGATCGCGCGATCGATGTACGCGGCCAGGTTTCCGGCCGGGCTGAGGTCGCCCGCGCCGTATCCCGGGACCGGAACCATCGTCATCGCGAGCCAGTACCCCACAAGGAGGCCCGATGCGATGAAGGCCTGGGCTCGGGTGCTCGTCGACAGATAGATCAAGGCAGCCACGAGGTAGCACACCGCGATCCGCTGGAGCACGCCGGGAATGCGCAAGGTCGCCCAGGCATACTCGGGGAAGCCGTTGAGGATGATGCCGAGCGCGAAGATCACGAGTGATCGCCGGACCACCCGGAACACGACCGCCCCGCGTCCCGCGCTGCCGATCCGGGGTTCGAGCGCCAGGGGAATCGCCACGCCGACGATGAAGACGAAGAAGGGGAAGATCACGTCGGTCGGCGTCCAGCCGTGCCACGGCGCGTGACGGAGCGGCGGGTAGACGGCTCGCCACGTCCCGGGATTGTTGACGAGCACCATCGCCGCGACGGTGAGCCCGCGCAGGGCGTCGACCGAGAGCAGCCGCGTCAACTATCGACCAAGGCGGGACAGCGGTAACGTCCCTTCGATCTCACCCTTCATGAGCGGCCGCTGCCGGCCGCCGGCGGCGCGCGATTTCCGTTCGACCTGATCCTCGACGTAGGGGTAGAGCTCCGACACCGTCACGACGCCGTCGCCGTTGCGGTCGGCCTTTCCCGAAAGGCCCTCGAGCAGGTAATAGGTGAAGAGGCCGTGACCGAGCTCGGCCGTCTCGAGCGCCACCTCGTTCGGCCCGCTGGCCGTGATGACCAGGCGCCCGCGGCTCTTCGTGAGGCGGTCGAGGAATTGATCGCTCAGGGTCCGTGGCCGCGCGTTCGAGGGCGCGAAGCTGCGTCCGCCCGCCACGCCGCTGTACGACGTGTCCAGCAGGAGCACGACGCGCTCGGCCGGGATGCGGGCGAGAATTCCCTGGACCTCCTCCATCGCGAACGCGGTGCTCCGAAGCGACTCGGGCTGCACGTTGCGCGGGATCAGATACTTCGCCAGTCCGTCTTTCTCTTTGCTCGTGGTGTCGGCTTCCGGCGCGCCGAGACCGGCGTAGTAGATGAGCACCAGGTCGTCGCGCGTGGTCTTGCGGGCGAGGAAATCACCGAGCGCGAGGCGGATGTTCTGGAGCGTCGGCTTCTCGGGCGCCTTGTCGGTCAGCAGGACGACGTTCTCACGCGGAAATCCGGCGCGCGTCGTGAGCAGCCGATACATCGCGTCGGCGTCGGGCTCGGCGAAGCGCAGCTTCGGCACGCTCTTGCTTTCGTAGTCGCCGACGCCGATCACGACGGCCCAGCGGTTGGCGATCTTCGGACCTGCCGGCGTGGGCGCGCTCGCGCCGGTGAGGCGCGTCACGTTGCGGACCGCCTGCGCGACGTTCCCGGCCTTGTCCGTGGCGACGACCTCGATCACGTTCGGCCCGGGCTTGAGCTCGGCCAGCACGCCGAGCGGGACGCCCCGGCCGACGACTCCCACGTCGAGCAGCGAGGGCGCCTCGACCCCGTTGACCAGCACCTGGACGCGGACGACCTCGACGTTGTCGGTGACCAGGCCCGTCACGAGGATCTTCTCGTCGGTCAGCCGGGCATCGGGCGGGGGCTGGTTGATCGCGATCTTCGGGGCCTCGGTGTCGCCGCTCTTCGGCGGCTCCGCGCGAGGCGCAGGTGTCGGCGCGGGCTCTCGCCGGGGCGGTTCGGCCGGGGGCCGCGGCTCCGCCGGCTGGGGCGCCGGGGTGGCGACGACGGGCGGCGGTGTGGGTGTCGCCGCACGGTTCAGCTCCCAGTTGAGGCCCTTGAGATTGCCCTGAGCCTTGACGAATCGCTGGACGTCGGGCGCGTACCACAGCATCACCTGTCCGAACTGCTGGCCGCTGCCGCCCTGCGAGCCCGTGACCGTCTCGATCTTTTGCGTGATCCGAAAGGCCGGGAATGTTCCAGCCGGCGTGGCGACGTCTTCGTGCGCGTCGACCTGCCAGATGAGGCCGACGCTGCCCGTGAAATTGGGCAGGGGCTGCGGCAGCGCCGAGCGCCACAATAGGCGGGTTGTGCCCCACTTGCCGACCTCGAGGGGCCAGCTGAGCCGGGGTGCCGGCTCGAGATCGAGCTCGGTCCGCCCCTCGAGGATGATCTTCGTGATCCCGAGGTCTTTACTGAGGTGAAACTCCTTGCCGCCGCCGGCCGAGAAGACGTACACGTCCTTGTCGATCCGCACGAGCACGTAGATGCCGTCGGTACGGATCCACTTGTCGCCGACCTTGTAGACGGGACGCTCGGCTCGCGGCTTGTCGGCGGCGGAGACCGCGGCGACGAGCCGCAGAGCCGAGGGGGTCGTGACGCAGAGGGCGAGCGCGGCGAGCCCGATCAGGCGCACGACCACCGACGGGCGTGAGATGGTCACGCGCGTCGTGCTCTAGGCGTACTTGACCGTGCAGCCGTACGCGCGGGTGACCGGCGTCTGCACCGCGCGGCCCGCGGCCACGTCCTCGAGCGCGGCGCGCACGTAGTTGCGCGCTCCCTGGACGTCGGCGCGGCGGGTCGTCGGCCGATCGTCGATCGCGCCGGCGTAGACGAGCAGACCGTTGTTGTCGATGAGGTACATGTGGGGCGTGTTGGTCGCGCCGTACGCCTTGCCGACGATCCCGGTGGGGTCGAGCAGCACCGAGGTCGGGCTCGCCTTCCGAGTGGCCGTGAGCTCGTCGGCCTGCTTCGGCGTCACGTAGCCCTGCGTCCCCGGCGACGACGAGATCAGCGTGAGCCAGATCACGCCCTGCGCCGTCGTCTCCTTCTGGAGCGCCTGCATGTTGCCGGTCTCGTAGTGCTTGCGTACGTAGGGACAATCATGATTCGTCCACTCGAGGATGACGAGCTTGCCGCGCTGATCGGCGAGGCTCACGCTCTGGCCGGTCGTGGCGGCGACGGTGAAGCCCGGCGCGGCATCGCCGACCCTGGCGGCCGCGGCCGCCCACGCGGGCGGCGCGGCGAGGATGCCGCGCGGAGCGACGGTGGCGAGCCCGGCGAGCGTCGTGCCCGCGAGAAACGTGCGACGGGTGAAGCGGTGCGTAGACATGAGCTCTCCTTCGGATTCAGGCGCGACTCGGCCGGCGGGGCCCCGCCCCGCAACGGCCGGCAGCGCCACGACGTGGTTGCCGACGATCATATCTTGTCGATCGCGTCGATGAGCGCACCTTCGGTCAGGATCTGTGGGAGCAAGGTCGGCGTTCCGATCGCCGCTCCCGGCGGATACAACGCATAGAGCGGCACGCCGCTCCGCCCGAGCGAGCCGAGCATCCGACTGATCACCGGATCCCGGGTGGTCCAGTCCGCTTTGAGCGCGACGACGCCCTTCTTCGCGAACACCTCGGCGACGGCCGGTGAGCGCAGCGCGACGCGCTCGTTGACCAGGCAGGTGACGCACCAGGCGGCGGTGAAGTTCACGAAGACGGGCTTGCCGGACGCACGCAGCTCGGCGAGCCGCTCGGGGCTGAAGGGCTCCCAGCCGACCCCGGGCGCGGCGACGGCTTCGGGCGCGGGCGAACGCGCGCCGGCGCCGAGCGGGGCCAGCGCGACGATGCCGACGATCAGCGCCGGAAGCAGCGCGACGACGGCCAAGGTCGCCGTCCGCCGCCAGAGCGCGCGGGCGCCGCCGAGCGACTGATGGAGCCACGACGCGAACGCGATCAGCACGATCCCGGCGAGGGCCGCGCCGACACCCTGCGGCCCGGCCTGCCGGCTCACGACCCATACGAGCCATGCGGCCGAGGCGTAGAGCGGAAACGCCAGAAACTGCCGCAGACGTGCCATCCAGGGGCCCGGCTTCGGCAAGAAGCGGCTCCACGCGGGCGCGAGCGTCAGGAGGAGGTAGGGCAGGGCCAGCCCGAGGCCGAGCGCCTCGAAGACGAGGAGCGCGGTCGGCCAGGGCTGCGTGATGGCGAAGCCGACGGCCGCGCCCATGAACGGCGCCGTGCATGGTGTGGCCGCCACGGTGGCCAGGGCGCCCGTGGCGAACGATCCCGCGTAGCCCGAGCGGCCCGCGAGCCTCTGGCCGGCACCCGCCAGGCGGCCGCCGACCCGGATCACGCCGGAAAAGCTTAGCGCCAGCACAAAGAAGAGCCACGCGAGGAGCGTGACGAAGGCCGGCGATTGGAGCTGAAAGCCCCAGCCCAGCTGCTCGCCACCCGCGCGGAGCCCGATCAGCGCTCCTGCGACGACCGCGAATGACACGAGCACACCGGCGGTGTACGCAAGGCCGTGAGCGCGAAGCAACGCGAGCCGCCCGCTCGAATGCTGGACGAGGCCGAGCGCCTTGACAGAGAGAACGGGCAGCACGCATGGCATCAGGTTCAGCACGAGCCCACCGGCGACGGCCAGTCCCAGCGCTCGAAGCAACGAGATGAGCGCCGTCTGACCGGCTTCGCCCGCCGATCTCGGCGAGGCCTTCATCGTGAAAGCGTGGCGCGCGACCCCGCCGTCCAGGCGCTCGGCAACGACCAGAACGCCCTCGATCGGCGCGGCGACTGCCTCGCGCAGAGACCCCCGCGCGACCTCGAGCTCGATGCCGGCGGCTTCGACGCGAGCTCGCTGTGGGGCCGCAAGGTCGATCGCTCCCCATTGCGCGGGATAGAACCAGACGTCGGTGATGCGCTCGGCCATCAACCCCGGGGCGTCGACCGTCAGCCTGACGTCCTCGGTCGTGGCGACGAACGATGCCTGCCATGGGCTCGGCGTCGGAATGGTCCGTCGGGCGGCCGCGATGAGCTTCGCCCCGCGGGGATCTGGTGCCGGCGCGCCCCGCACGACCGGCAACGTCAACGCGATGGGAGCCTCCTCGGGGATGCAGACCTTCTCGCAGACGAGCCAGCTCGCCCGGCCTCGCAGGGTTACCAGGTCACCCGGCCTGAGGCCGGCTGGCGGCGTCACTGGAATCGGCAGCACGACCTCGCCGGAGTAGCCGTACGTCATCGCTGGGCCCACCACGATGCGTTCTGGCACTGGCCAGGCGATCTCGCCTACCGTGAAGCCTGACGGCAGGGCCCACTCGACCCGCGGCGGCTCGCCCGAGTCGCCCGGGTTCACCCAGTAGGTGTGCCAGCCGGGTGAGATGCGCTGGTACAGGGCGACCCAGAAGGGTTGCTCCGGGGCGATGCCCCCGACCTCGCTGACGAGCTCCACCCGGACCCGGGGGCCTTCGGGCTCGGAGGTGGCCGGCGAGGCCGCAGGGGTGCCGGCGGTGACGAGGGAGCAGGCGAGGACCAGGAGGGTGCTGCGGAGGCTCATTGCAGGGCTGATTATCCCATTCGGAGGTCCCAGGGACTCCCGGGCTACTTGACGCGCGGCCCCAGCTATGATGTATGAATAGTCTTTACGTTGTCGAGGGGGTTACAGGAGTGACAAGAGAAGCCCAGACGGGTCCTGCGGCGATTCCGAACGGCCAGCTCGGTGAGCGGTTCCCGAGCGGGCTGCGCGTGCGAGGTCGCTACCGCGTCGTCAGCGAGATCGGCGCAGGCGCATTCGGAACAGTCTGCGCCGGTGAGGATGAATCGACTGGCCATCGGGTCGCGATCCGTTTCCTCCCGCGCAGCTTCGCGAACGCGCCGCAGGCTGCGCAGGCCGTGATCAGGATGGGCCGCTCGATCGTCAGCGCCTCGACCTCTCATCCCGCGATGGCCCGAGTCCTCGAGTTCGGCGAGCTCGACAAGGGCCGGCCTTTCTCCGTCACGGAGTTCGTCGAGGGCCGCCGACTCAGTGAGTTGATGTCCGGTCGAACGCCGCTCGAGGTCCACGCGGCGTTGCGAGTGGCCCTCGAGCTCGGCGGAGCCATCGAGACCCTGCACAACATGGGATTCATCCACGGTGCCATCTATCCTCGTAACGTGATGGTGCTCGAGGATGGCCACGTCAAGCTGCTGGACGTGGAGCTGGCGGGTATCCGCGACGCTCGCGAGATCCAGGGCCTCGTCAACGTCGACCCGCAGGCTGAATATCTGTCGCCCGAACAGATCCAGAAGGGCCCGGTCACCGAGAAGACCGATATCTACGCCTATGGGATCGTCCTGTACGAGCTGCTGAGCGGGACTCCGCCGTTCCAGGGCTCGACGCGCGACGCGATCTTCGCGAAGCACCTGAAGGACGCGCCGATCCCGATCCACCGCCGGCGTGACGGCGTGCCCGCCTCGGTGTCGCGAGCCGTCTCGCTCGCGCTCTACAAGCAACCAGAGCCGCGTCCGCTGATGGGCGACATTCTCAACCTTCTGTGGACCGGCGCCCATGGCCCAGCGCCCCGGCGGAAGCGGGCCGCGGTGATCGTGGGCGGCTCCGCCCTCGCGACCCTCGCCCTCGTGGCTGTCATCTGGGGTGCGCTGGCCTTGCGGCCACCCGGCTCGCCCTCGTCCACGCCGCCGACCGTCCGTGAGCTGGTTCCCCCAACTCAGCCTCCGTCGGCGGAGCCCCGAAAGCCGGGAACGCCGTTGATCGACACGGGACGAGCGCCTGTCGGTGAGTCTTTAACGCCGAGCGTCCGAGCTCCCGAGACGAGCGTCCCACCGCCGATCAGGAGCGCGCCCACGGTGTCAACGCCGCCGGTGGAGCGGGCGCCTCAGCCCGCGCGTCCTCCTGTGGCCGTTGCGCCGCCCGCGGCTGCCCCGGCCGAAAGCCGACCGACCCCCACAGCTCGGCAGGTGACGCCGCCACCGACACCGGCCGTCTCGTCACCCGCGCCGACCACCCCGCCGCCTGTCGCGCCGCCCGCTCCTGCTGTCGCACCGCCCCCGCGGCCGGCGCCGACGCCACCCGCTGCAGCTGTCGCACCGCCCGCGCGGCCGGCGCCAACGCCATCCGCTCCGGCTGTCGCACCGCCTGCGCGGCCAGCGCCGACGCCATCCGCTCAAGCGGAAACGACGCCGGCCGTGCCCAGGAGCGAGCGTCGAGAGCCGACGCCGGCACAGGCTCCTCCTGCGGCGGCCGCACCGCAGCGGCCAGCTCCGTCGACCGATTCAGACGATTCGCGCGCCGTGATCGACTGGCTGCTCAAACCGCGCAGCCAGTAGCCGCAAGGGAAGCTCGCCGCTCAGTTCTTGGGGGGGAGCTCGGCCGGGGTGGAGAGAACCGGGTCGACTCGCTCGATGAGGGCGAGCGTCGTCTCATGGGGCACAGCCAGCCGAAGCGAAGTCATCACGAGCTCCGGATTGGTGCCCAGACGCAGCCGGCTCGCCTGCTCTTGCAACACAAGCTTCGTTCGCGCCAGAGTGTGCTCGAGCTTCGAGATGTTCTTGATCTCAGCTTCAATGGCTGCCAATAAACGCTCGCCTTGCACTGACACGCTACCCTCCTGGGTATAGGACTTTGCGGCGCCAGCCCAGACTTGTCAAGTAATCGCGTGCGCGCCACGACGGTCTCGATCGCGTCATTGAAAATGGGCGAAAACACGTTGTAAATCAGCGAGGCGGTTGCGGTGGACGCGAGAACCGAGAGCGGCAGTCGAGGATCTCGTGGACCTTGCGTCCGAGCGCCTCGAGGCTGACGGGCTAGAAGAGGACCTTCAGGTCCGGCCGAATCTCGTGTAAGCGCTGTGCGGCTTCGGGACCGTTCATCCCGGGCATGACGACATCGACGCCCTCCGTGCGTTACTGAGCGGTCCAGCCCCCGTCGATGACGAGCTCGCTGCCGGTCATGAACGCCGACTCGTCCGAAGCCAGATACAGGACGCCGTAGGCGACCTCATCGGGCTCACCGTACCGGCCGAGTGGAATCCGCGAGATCATCAGCTGGCGCTGGGCGGGATCGGCCCGGCGCCGCTCCGTCATCGCCGTCACGATCGGCCCGGGGTGGACGGAGTTGGCGCGGATGCCCTCGCGTGCGTACTGGATCGCCGTGGCCTTGGTCAGTAGCCGCACGGCACCTTTCGAGGCCTGGTACTGCGGGCTGCTGTTGTCCGTCCCGACGAGGCCGAGCTGAGACGAGATGTTGATGATCGATCCGCCGCCGGCGCGGCGCATGGCCGGGATCACGCTCTTGGTCCCGAGGAACACGCCCTTGGCATTGATGTCCATCATGCGGTCCCAGTCCTCGACCGTGGTGTCCTCGATCCGACCTCCACCACCGATGCCGGCGTTGTTGACGAGGACGTTCAGCTTGCCGAAGCGGCTCTGGGCCACGCCGACCGCCTTCTGCCAGTCGGACTCGCTCGTGACGTCGAGACGCGCGAAGGCGGCCTCGCCGCCCTTCGCCTTGATGTCCGCTTCGACGCCGCGTCCTTCGGCTTCGAGGACGTCGCCGATGACGACCTGCGCGCCCTCCCGTGCGAACATCAACGCTTCGGCGGCGCCCATCCCGCGTGCCGCCCCGCTGATCAACGCGACCTTGCCGGCCAGTCTCATGGCGACCCAGCTTAGCGCAGATCGATCCACCGCGCTCCTCGCGTGACTGCGAGGCCCGCGACGAGCGTGGAGCAATCGGACGAGTCAGCTGCCGAAGCGGCGCTCGCGCTGCTGATAGGCTCGAACGGCGCGGAGGAAGTCGACCTTGCGGAACGCGGGCCAGTGAGCGTCGCAGAAGTAGAACTCGCTGTAGGCGCTCTGCCACAACAAGAAACCCGACAGGCGAATCTCGCCGCTCGTGCGGATGATGAGATCCGGGTCGGGCAGGTCGGGGGCATAGAGGTACTGGCCGATCGTCTCTTCCGTCACGCCGTCGATGATGGCTTGAAGATCTTCGCCCTGCTTGTTCTTCTCGCGAAGCATGGCCTGCACCGCGTCGATGATCTCCTGACGGCCGCCGTAGGCGAGCGCGAACGTCAGGTCCATCGCGCGATTGCCCGCAGTGGCCTCCTCGGCCGCTCGAATCGCCGCGATCGTCGAGTCCGGCAAGAGATCGAGCTTGCCGACCGCGCGCACGCGAAGCCCCAGGCGATGGGAGCTCGGATGCTGCGCGAGCCGGATCAGCTTGGATTCGACCGCCGACAGGATTCCCGATACCTCGGTCGCCGGACGATGGAAATTATCGGTCGAGAAGACCCAGAGGCTTACCGCCCGGATCCCGATCTCGGCGCACCACTCGAGGACCTCATCGAGCTTCTCGGCGCCGAGCGCGTACGCCTCTCGGAGATCGGGGACGCCGCGCTCGAGCGCGTAGCGGCGGTTGCCGTCGAGGATGATCCCCAGATGGCGCGGAACGTCCCGCCCGCGCACCTGCCGTAACAGAAGCCGGCCGTAGAGGTAGTAGAGGAAGGTGCGCATCGCCAGGATTTCACGCTAGCGCCCCCCGGCCGAGCGAGTCAAGAAAACCGAGAGCGTCCTCCCGGCCTGCGTTCCCGGCTTACGGCACGGCGTTGACGGCGTTGCGCAGCTCCTGGACGTGCGCGGCCTTGGACGTGGTCTGGCCCGCGACGAGCGTCGGGTCTGTGTATGTCGGCAGCGCTCTCCCCAGCCTCGTGTAGACCTGGTTCAGCGCGGTGCGCAGCTCGGTGATGTGAACCGCCTTGAGCGTGGTCGACCGGGCCGTGAGCGTCGGGTCGGTCCAGGTCGACGCCGCGAGCCCGTTCCGCGTCCGCGCAGCGTTGATAGCCGTCCGCAGCTCGGTGATGTGCACTGCCTTCACGACG
>QHSQ01000484.1 GCA_003221615.1 Candidatus Rokuibacteriota bacterium
CGCTCCTGTCCCGGGGGGGCAGAACGGCGAAGAGGGATGGGAGGGCGGCCGTGCTGAGAACGGAGGTTCCGTCACCCAGGCCTTTATCGCGTCTACGCTCCGATCACCAATCTGAAGCTGCATGGGGAGAACACGCACGGTGCCCGGTGGCTCGGGCGGGGGCATGCCGGGGAGCGGAGGTTGGGTGGGCTTGGGCTTCGGGCGCTTCTTCTCGGGGGCGCGGCTTAGCCAATCTTGCTCAGCGTGCGTCGTAGTCTCCGAAGAATGTTTTGAGGACAGTGTCGACGGCCGTTTGAACTTCTCCATTCACGGCGAGAGCGCCACTGATTCCCAGGATGGAATTCAGGTTCGTGCTGACCAGCATGGACTTCGCGCCTACGGGAATTGGCCGCTCGACTTCAAAGGTGAGAGAGAAAGCGACGACCGGCACTGGTACGTTGAATCCCCCGCGTGTGGACGAATTGACGGACATCGATGAGGTGCTAATGAAGATCAATATTCTGGGGAAGGCGCCATCAGCAAGAATTGCTATTCCGTGGTTTCGCAGCGCCTGGCTGACCCGATTTTTGATTGCCTCCGTCTTGATGTCATCGGATACGACAGCGACTGAAAATGCCTTCAGGCCACGAAGTGTTTCGGCACCGGAGAGAAATTGCTCCTGGGTCTGTGCAGATCCTTTGGAGCCTTGGGAGGAGCCAGCGGCGGTCTGCGGGTTTTGAGACGGCTGCGGCGCTTTACCTGGCGGCGCGTAAACATAGCCGGTTTTCCCAGATCCCCCGAGGGCTACGAAGGCCAGTTTCTTGGCTTTCTCCAACTCAGCAGCTTCATCGACAAATCCAAAGCTCGTAACTGACAGAAGTGTCGTGCCGCTCTGAAAGATGTCCAGCGAGCCATACGAGGGATTAGAGCCCAACGGACGCGCATAGGCCCAGTAAGCTGCATCGCCGACGCTTGGGATGTTTCGGAAGCTAAAGCGTGGATCTTGGCCGTACCTTCCACTAAGAGCGTTAGGGTCTGCCACAGGCACTCGGCTGAGAGTCAGGATGATCCTTCTACCGGGCCTTGCGAACTCGCCCCGCCGACGAAATTCGCACGATGACAACACTACCTCCGCGCCCGCCTTCGGAGAGGAGCTTATCGGCTCCTCAAAAGCCTCACCAAAAACTGACTCGACATTCCCCTTGGTGACCAACTCGCAGGCGGTCTTGAGCTGCGAAGAGAAGGCGGGGGGTGCAACGCTCAACCAACACACCACCGCACAACACAGTGCCAGGTATCGCTGTAGCCGAGACTTGCTGCATGGAATCACGTTCTGAGCCTCCCAGGCCCGGCCCCGTTCGGTAGCAAGACGGTTCTCTAACGCTCGTCACCTTTCGTCAACGCCTCCCACGCTGCTGCCTGTACCGCCCGCCACGGCCTGCGTTCCCACGCGGTACCGGTCGCGCTCGTGGGCGAGTGCTCCATCCCAGTCGTGTAGAAGGTGGCCCGCCAACCGCGCTCATCGTACTGAGTCAGTTGCAGGTTGTCAGCACCGATGGTAGAAGTCCGGAGAACACCGAAATAGGAAGTCCCCCAACCACCTGCGAGAATGTCCCGCCATCGGCGCTGATCCGGTTGGTCCGTGGCCGGTTGACGGCGGCGTTGTGCCAGCCTAGCCCGGATTATGCGTGAAAGATGAAAGAAGAGAGCCATCGAGCCTCTGAAGTGTGCGAAAAGAGCGTTGACAAGACGACTCATCGCACAAAACCGAGGAGGCTCGATGGCCACAGCCTGTATAGCGCACAGCGCCCTCCAGGTCCACGGGATTTCCAAGCCGATCATCGCGAAGTTCGACCAGCCGCACGCCAGTTCCGACGGCGGCGCCATTCTGCTCAAGGCGATCGACGATCGGCTGGGGTTGACCTGGCGCTTGGCCAGTGCCATCCACGATCGTCGCCAGTCCGGCAAGGTGGTGCACCCGCTGCGAGATCTGCTGCGTCAGCGCGTCTTCGGGCTCGCCTGTGGATACGCCGACTGCAACGACGCCGCGCGGCTCATCGACGACCCGATCCACAAGCTCTTGCTCGAGCGCGATCCGCTCGAGGGCGCGGGCTTGGGCTCGCAGCCCACGCTGTCGCGGTTCGAGAACGCCGTGGGCCGCGCCGATCTCTATCGACTCGGGACGGCGTTGGCCGACGCCGTGCTGATGTTTCACCGCGAGCGCCTGGGCGAGGACGTCCGCCTCATCACGATCGATCTCGATGCGACCGACGACCCGACCCACGGGCAGCAGGAGTTCGCCCTTTTCAACGGCTATTACGACACGTGGTGCTATCTGCCTTTGATCGCCACGGTGACGTTCAACACCGAGCCTATCCAGCACGTCGTGGCCGCGCTGCTGCGACCGGGCACCGGCGCGGCGACGCGGGGCGTCCGCGGCGTGCTGCGCCGGCTGTTCGTCAAGCTGCGCACGCTCTTTCCGCGTGCGCGGCTGCGCGTGCGCGCCGATGCCGGCTTCGCCGACGCCAAGCTGCTGGCTTTCCTCGACGCGGCCGAGGTGGAGTACGTGCTGGGGCTGGCCGGCAACCGGCGGCTGGACAAGCGCGTGCGCCGGCTGCTCGGCCGGGCCCGCATGCAGGCGCGGCGCACCGGGGACACGGCGACGCTGTACGGCGAGACGCGCTACGCGGCGCGGCGCTGGGCGCGCAAGCGGCGCATCATCATGAAGGCCGAGGTGCTCTGTTATCCCGGCCGGTCGCAGCTCCGGCTGTTGTTCTCCGTCGCGGCCTATGCCCTGTTCCAGACATTGCAGACCTTCGCGTGCCTCACCGGTCTCGGCGCGGCGCAGGTCGGGACGCTGCGCGAGCGACTCGTGAAGGTGGCGGTGTGGGTCGAACGGTCGGTGCGGCGCATCGTGTTGCACCTGCCTCAAGCCTTCCCGTGGCGCGAGACGTGGGGCGCGCTCGCTCACGCGCTGACGGCCACCTGACCCGGCGGCCGCTGACGACCGTGCTCGCCCCAGGCCGTCGTCTCTCTCCCGCGCTCGTGCAACGCGCATGCGCTCAGCCGTCAGAGTCGGCCACCGGTTGCGCGATCGCAGGAACGCCGCCCGGCGCCATCGTTTGGGCCCGTGAACGTTCAATCCCGCGCCCACTGGAGCCGTCTTGGTCTTCGGTGAGTGCGTTCACGAATAGTCCGGGCTAGACGCACAAGAAAGGGACGCGGGCGCGGAGGATTGGAGCGATGGGACAAGCGCATGCCCTGATCAATTTCTTCATTCTGTCGTGGCCGCTTCTAATCGGTTTACCCCTGGCGATCGCAGCCGGGACCGCCGCGGTCAATCCCGTCGGCAGTGCGAGGATTGCCCTCGGCGCGTATCTGCTCGGGTTCATCCTCTTTCTAGTCGCTAAGATCTCAGTGTTTCGAACAGGTCGCTTCGTGACATTTGGCTCCCGCTTGATGCGTCGGCCCTATCGCGCGCTATATCGGACGGGCTACGCGCTCATGGCGGTCGGACTCATCTTTGCAATCGGCCTTCTCGTCGCACGCAGCATCACACCCGTGCTTCGGCCTAGCTCAGTGCTGGAACGATCGGAGCGCGGGACTGTTGGGGACCGTCGATGACACCGGGGCGTCTAACAACCGATTGGAGCGG
>QHSQ01000485.1 GCA_003221615.1 Candidatus Rokuibacteriota bacterium
CGGAAGATGTCGAACTGCGTGGCAACGTCCTTCGCAAACTCGATCGAGCTCGGTGGTTCATTCCGTCTGCCAATCGCGACCCCGCGAAGTTCCCGGAGCCGGACCGGTTCGACATCACGCGGGACCCGAACCCTCACGTAGCTTTCGGGTCCGGGATCCATCATTGTCTCGGGGCGACACTGGCCCGTGTCGAGGGTCAGGAGGCTTTCTCCGCCCTGGTCGATCGGTTCCCAGCGCTCCATTTGACAACGGACGAGCTGGAATATCAGCCGAGCATCACATTCCGGTCGCTCAAAGCGCTCCCCGTGACCTGGAACTAAGGGGATGGCCATGGCTCGAGCGCTGCGCGTCCGGGTCGATCACACCCGCTGTGTCGGGAATGCCACGTGCACCACCATCGCTCCCGGCGTGTTCAAGCTCAATGACGACCGGCAGTCGGAAGCGATCAGCTCTGTCGGGGAGCCGGAGGAAATAATCCTCAAGGCCGCCGAGAACTGTCCCGTCAGCGCCATCCGGGTCGAGGATGCGGCGACGGGCGAGCGGCTGTTCTAGCTCGGGAGAAGCTCTACGGTCGTTGGCTCACTCGTCCCAGTGGGCCTTTCTCCGTGGCGCGTGTCAGCGTGCAATGAAATCGCGTGCTTGAATTCTGCAAGTTCGAGCGCGTCCAGTTGGGGCCACCATAGACAGGCTAGTTTGGCGGTCTTCCGCGCCTTCTCAGCACCCAGCCGACCCTTGCTCTCTTCGGCGGCAAGAGAGCCGTCGAATGAGTCCGACCGAACGGAAGGCCGTGCTCGACGGATGAAAGCGTACTGGGCGAAGCGGAAAGGCGCTTCGTGCGAGCGAAAAAAAGGAGGGCAGCTTAGACGTTCGAAGTCGAGCTGTCGGGCACGACAAAGGCTGGCTCCATCCGAGGGCCGGCCTCTCTTGCATCTCTCAATGTGATGTTTTGGCGCAGTCAAGACGTTTTGGATTGCACCGTTCTGAGAGTTTGAGCTGAGCAGTGAGGCCGCCCGGGGCAGCGATGAGAGGTCACGCGTTGTTAGTTGACAATGGCTCACTGTAAGCGTAGTCGTCGCGTCTGTCTATGAGTGTTGGAGCGGCGAGGCACGCCGGTTGAGTCAGTTGACGGAGACGGAACCAGCGCGTGGCCGATCGCGCCTGTTGTTCGAAAGCTCTGCCACCCCGGGCAAGGCATAGGCGGAGGACCGTATGTAGTCCAGCAATTGGATCGCCCCCGGTCTCGGACAAACGCCACACGAGGAGGGTGCGCCGTGTGCTTCGTTCACTCCGACATATCGAGACGGACGTTCATCGAGCAGGTCTCTCTCGGTGCGATGGCGGCCGCCGCCGTTTCCGGTGTCGGCTCGGCGCTGGCGGCAGCAGGTGAAGGCGTCGCGGCTCCCGGTGTCGGCAAACCGGATCTCATCGTCGCTCAGGCCCCTCCCGCTGGTGGTGCTGCGAAGACCATCGACGGGTTTTCGAAGGTCCTCCACAACCGTTTCAACCAGGACATTCCTGCTGCGGCCACGGTGCGGGAGGGCGAAGCCATACAGTTCCTGTGCCGGGATGCGCTCGACATCGGAACCGCGGCGAGGACGCTCACGCCCGCTGGCATTCTCACGCTCGATCTCGCGAAAGTGCATCCGCTCACGGGTCCCGTGGCGATCGAAGGCGCCGAGCCGGGCGACATGCTCGAAGTTGAGATTGTGGATGCGGCCCCACTCGTCGACTTCGGTTACGTCACGATCTCACCCGCCCTCGGCTTATTCGGCAGTCTCCAACCCGACCTCCTCGCTCCGTTTCACCAGTTCACCGAAGCCTCGCAATTGAGCGATCCCGCTGCGGGAAAGGTTGCAGGCGCCATTCCGGACGACCAGCCGTTCAACAGTGGTGCGCCGTTCGTCCAGATCTTCACGTTCAACAAAGGCCAGAACACTGGGTTCGCGAGTTTCGTCGGCAAAGACACAGGGCGGAAAGCCCGAATTCCGATCGCGCCGTTCATGGGTGTGTACGGGGTCGCTCCTCTTCGAAAAGGCATGTATCGCACCGTCCCCCCGAACGTCAGCGGCGGGATGGGCGGGAACACTGACATCAAGCAGTTCACCAAAGGATCGAAGCTCTACTACCCGGTGTACGTGAAAGGGGCAAAGTTCTCGGTGGGAGATGGCCACATGGCCCAGGGCGATGGCGAAGTGTGCGTGACCGCCATAGAAACTCTCATGGGGGTGACTTGCCGGTTCAAAGTCATCAAGAACACGATCATCGAGTCGCCGCAAGCGATCGTGCCCGCTGCGAACCCGACGGACAGCGGATTGACCAGAGAGATGCTGGCAAAGGGCTTCTACCACACGACCGGCGTCGGCCCGGACCTGATGTCGAATGCGAAGAAGGCCGTGAGGGCGATGATCGACTGGCTGGTGCGCGATCAGGGCCTAAGTCTACACGAGGCCTACGCGATCTGCAGCGTCGCCGGCGACCTCAAGATCAGCGAGATCGTCGACATTCCGCACTGGGTCGTGTCCATGACGGTGCCTCGCGGGATATTCGAATAGAGAGTCGAATAACTGTCAGTGGAAGGAGTTGGGTCACGCGAGGTTCAGTGCAGCTTGACCGCGAGTAAGGGCATGGCGCGAGACATGGAGGAAAACGATGAGCGTACTACAAGAAGTCCTGAAGGCGAATGCTGGCGGAGTTGTCCCGCTCGCTGTTGAACTTGGCTGAGCGCGACGGCAGGGCATCATACCCTCAGTTCACGGCGCAGAGGAGGGTACCGACATAGCGGCCCCCCTCGAGAAGATCGATCCGGAGCCAAGTGTGGCCCTCGGTTTTCCCTGTGGTGGCCACGCTGACTCACGCGGCGCGCTCCAAGAGATTCGCGGCGCCGAGCGCGGTCACGAGCCCGTCCAGCTCTCCGTGCCGCTTGATGCGCCGGAAGCGCTCCGCGGCGCGCA
>QHSQ01000486.1 GCA_003221615.1 Candidatus Rokuibacteriota bacterium
AATTACCGGATGCCTTTACCAACAATCCGGAAAATAAGGGGTAGCACTGAGCATTCCCTGCGACTGCGCTAGACTCGGCAGGTGACCACGGATGGCTAAGCCCCGGCCCGAGAAGAAGCCCGAACCTGCTGCGAATGCCACCGCGCGGGTGTCCTTCGCCAAAACTCCGTCCGCAGCCAAGTAGTTGATCAGTCGGCTTTGATCCGGAGAGAATCCCGCCCGATGATCACCCTCCTGCTCCATTTGCTGCGGCTCCTCCCGTTCCTGTGCGGCGGCTACCGCCAGCTCGCCCTCGAGAACCTCGCCTTGCGGCAGCAACTGGCCGTCTACAAGCGAACGACGAATCGGCTGCGACTTCGACGGAGCGATCGCGTCCTGTGGGTCTGGCTGTCCAGGGTGTGGCCCGCCTGGAGGCAGGCCCTCGTCATCGTCGCTCCTGCGACCGTGCTGAGCTGGCAGCGCCGCCGCTTTCGCCGCCACTGGGCCACGCTCTCCGGACGCCCTCCGGCGGGCCGCCCGCCCGTCGACGCCGCGATCAAGGCTCTGGTCAGAAGTATGGCCGCGGCCAATCCCCTGTGGGGTGCCCCCAGAATCCACGGCGAACTTCTCAAGCTCGGCATCGACGTCGCCGAGCGCACCGTCTCCCGCTTGCTCCAGAAACGGCGTTCACCGCCGTCGCAAACGTGGCGCACGTTCCTGACCAATCACGTCCGGGACCTCGTCTCCGTGGACTTCTTCACCGTTCCCACCGCGCGCCTGCGCGTCCTGTTCGTCTTCGTTGTACTCGCCCACCACCGGCGGCGCGTCCTCCACTTCAATGTCACCGAGCATCCCACCGCGGCCTGGACAACCCAGCAGATCGTGGACGCCTTCCCGGACGACTCCGCCCCGTCCTACCTCCTGCGCGACCGCGACTCGGTCTACGGTCACGTGTTCCGGCAGCGCCTAAAGGGCATGGGCGTCGGTGAAGTCCTGACGGCGCCTCACAGCCCATGGCAAAACCCCTTCGCGGAGCGCCTCATCGGCTCCATCCGGCGCGAGTGTCTGAATCATGTCCTTGTCCTCGGCGAACAGCACCTGCGCCGTACCCTGGCTCGCTACTTCGCGTACTACCACGGGGCGCGCACTCACCTGTCGCTCGACAAGGATGCGCCCCACGGCCGGCCAATTGAGCAGCCGGAACTCGGCAGGGTTATCCCGATTCGCGAAGTCGGTGGCCTCCACCATCGCTACATCCGACGGGCGGCCTGAGCCAGCCTAACCCGTTCAGCACCTGGGGCTTTCGGGTCAGGCCGCTCGCGGCCCAGCTTTGGCTCCCTTCCTTCCGTGGTGGGGCCCAGGGTCGCGGTCCCACGCGGTTGGCTGTCCTACCTCTGACCCGCTAAGAAGCGTCCGCTGGCGTGCCTTGGCCTGTCGCGAGAGCACGGGCCATCGTCAACCGAGTGGGATGCGATTTTGGCGAAGGACAGCTGACGGCTGTGGGCCACGGCCGCCAGCGTCGGTGTCCGTGTGTGATACGGTTGCGTCTCGATGAAGTTCGGCATCTGTCTCCCGCATCGATGGAAGTATGCCTCTGCGCGATTGATCGCTGACGTGGCCCAAGAGGCGGAATCGCTCCGCTTCGACTCGGTATGGGTCACTGACCACGTCATCGTGCCCGTGCACCATGTCGAGCGCGGCCACATCTTCTACGAGGCCCTCACAACGCTGGCCTTCGTGAGTTCGATCACGAGGGCCGTGGCGATGGGCACGACCGTCCTGGCCATGCCCACCCGGAATCCGATCGTCCTGGCGAGAGAGGTCGCGACCCTCGACGCTCTGTCGGGCGGCAGGGTGATCCTGGGCGTCGGCACCGGATGGATCCGGGAGGAGGTCGAGGCCGTCGGCGTCGCGTGGGCGGAGCGGGGGCGATTCCTGGATGAAGGAATCCGGGTCCTGCGGCTCCTGTGGAGCGAGGAGGGGCCGATCTCCTTCTCGGGCCGATATACGAACTTTCGAGAGATGCTGTTCGAACCGAAGCCCGCTCGGCGAGGCGGGCCACCGATCTGGGTAGGCGGGATGACTCATCCTTCTCTGAGGCGGGTCGCGCGGATGGCAGACGGGTGGTTGCCTTGGGCTGTCTCGAAGGAAGAGCTGGGAGAAGGAGCGGAAAGGATCCGCGCAATCAGCGGCGGCAGAAAAATCACACTTGCCTGCTTCAGTCCGGCGGATATCGGAACGAAGTCGATCGAGGCATACGTCGGAGCGCTCGGCGAGCGCCACCACGTCATCACGGGAAGCCCCGACCAGGTGGTTGGCACGATCGAGGGCTTTCGAAAGAGCGGGCTCGAGCATCTCGCCCTGTCCTTTCGTGACGTCCGTCTCTTCAAGGATGAAAACCCGGATCTGTTGCTGCAGCAGATGCGGCTCTTCGCCAGAGAGATCATGCCTGCGTTTCGCGCCTGAGCCGATCCTCTCCGGAGCGTGGCACGGAAGGACCGGGGGTTACAACGCGGCTTCTGCCGGCGTAGCTGCTCGATGTGCGCGAGCAACTCGGGCGGGGCCGCCGCCTGACTGCGAGGGTCGGCACGAGCGAGCGCTCAGGTCGGCGGCGGTCTGGGCGCGCTCGACCCAGCGGCGGACGGTCTTGGCGGTCACCTGGAAGGACCGGCAGCCGGAGGATTCGGCGTGAAGAGGATCGAAGCGCTGAAGCTGCTCCTGATCGTGGTGCTCCTGGCGGTTGTGCTTGTGCTGCTCATCGCGATCTTGGGGAGCACCTTCTAGCCGAATCTCTTTCGCCGCCTCAACAGTTCGAGCGCCATTGTCAAACACCCTCTCGCAGCGCCATCGCTACCACCCGCTTGAGGTAGGCGAAGTCGAATGGCTTGTCGACATATGCGAGAGCGCCGAGCTCGAGTGCCTCACGAGCGAGCAC
>QHSQ01000337.1 GCA_003221615.1 Candidatus Rokuibacteriota bacterium
GGCTTTTACGAAGGCTATCTGCTCAGCGGCCGGCACGGCTTCTTCTCGACGTACGAGGCCTTCGCTCACGTCATCGACTCGATGTTCAACCAGCACGCCAAATGGCTGGCCATCTCCCGCGAGCTGTCCTGGCGCGCGCCGGTGTCGTCGCTCAATCTGCTCATCACCTCGACGGTGTGGCGCCAGGACCACAACGGCTTCACGCACCAGGACCCGGGGTTCATCGACCTCGTCTTGAACAAGAGCCCCGACGTGTGTCGTGTGTACATGCCGCCCGATGCCAACTGTCTGCTCAGCGTGGCCAATCACTGCCTGAAGAGCACCAACTACGTCAACGTGATCGTGTCGGATAAGCAGAAGCACCTGCAGTACATGACCATGGAGCAGGCCATCGAACACTGCACCAAGGGTCTCAGCATCTGGCCGCTGGCGAGCAACGATCAGGGCTCGGAACCGGATGTGGTGATGGCGAGCGCCGGCGACATCCCGACCAAGGAGGCGCTCGCGGCGGTCGTGATGCTTCGCGAGAACTTCCCCGATCTCAAGATTCGCTTCGTCAACGTCGTCGACCTGTTGAAGCTCACGCCTTCCAGCGAGCACCCGCACGGCTTGTCGGACCGGGACTTCGACAGCCTGTTCACCGTGGACAAGCCCATCATCTTCAACTTCCATGGGTATCCGTGGCTGATCCATCGGCTGACCTACCGGCGCACCAATCACAAGAACCTGCACGTGCGCGGCTACAAGGAGAAGGGCAACATCAACACGCCGCTCGATCTCGCCATTCGTAACCAGATCGACCGCTTCAGCCTCGCGATCGACGTCATCGATCGGGTGCCGCGTCTGCAGGTCGCGGGCGCGCACGTCAAGGAGAAGCTGCGCAACATGCAGATCGACTGCCAGAACTACGCCTACGAGTTCGGAGTGGACAAGCCCGAGATCGATCAGTGGACGTGGCCATAAATCGACGCCGCATCACAGTCGCATTCCTGGTGATCCTCGGCTGGGCGGCCGTCGCCCACGCCGAGGACGTCCCGAGCGCCCCGGCCGGCACACGCTCCCTCGCGGAGATTCCCTTCAAGCTCGTCCTGCCGCGCGGGCACTTGCTTGGAGACTGGCTCGGCGCCCGCACCTGGCTCGAGGACCACGGCGTCTATCCGAGTGTCACGTTCGTCACCGACGCCCTCGGCAATCCGACCGGCGGGATGCAACAAGGCTTCAGAGGGGCCAGCAACCTGGGCGTCGATCTGCTGTTCGATCTCGGGAAGCTGACCGAGCTCAAGGGCGGCTCGTTCGAGATTTCCTTCTCGGAGCGCTTCGGCTCCAGCCTTTCGAAAGAAGACATCGGCAACGTCTTCACCGTGCAGCAGGTCTTCGGAGGCCAGACCTACCGACTCGTGGACATGGCCTACAAGCAGGAGTTGTTCGCCGACCGCGTCGAGCTCCGAGTCGGCCGCATCGCCGCCGGGGACGATTTCCTCGTTTCCCCCTACAACTACGTATTCGTTCAGAACGCCTTCGACGGTAACCCGGTCGGTATTTTCTTCAACGCTCCGGGCATGACCGCCTATCCCAACGCCACGTGGGGCGGTCTCATCAAGGTCAGACCGACCGAGCGGTCATACGTGATGGGTGGCGCGTACAACGGCGACGTCTCCATCCGCGCCAACAAGCATCACGGCGCGGACTGGTCGATGGACGGCCCGCTGTTCGCGATCGGCGAGGCCGGATATCAGATCAACGGACTTCCCGGCGACCGGGGCCTGCTCGGCAACTACAAGGCGGGGTTCTGGTACGACGACCACCAATACGTCGACTTCAACACGGTCGCGCGCGGCCGTACCCCGGACGTTCCGCGGGGAAACTGGGGCTTCTACGGCCTGTTCGATCAGGTGCTGGTGCGGTTCGGCGGGGCTGGCAGCAACCGTGGCTTCGGGATCACGGGCTCGGTTCTCGTCTCTCCCGACCAATCCGTCAGTGTCATGCCCTTCTTCGGCACCGCCGGCCTGGTCGCCCGAGGCGTGTTCGCGTCGCGGCCGACCGACGTGGTAGGCCTCGGCGTCGTGCATGGTCGCTTCAGCGATGACCTGCAAGACTCCCAGCGGCGCGCGCGGCAGTCGGATCCGACCGTGGGCATCCAGCGCTACGAGACCGCGCTCGAGCTGACCTATCGGTTTCGGTTCCTCCAGGACTCGGTCTACTTCGCGCCCGACCTCCAGTACATCGTCCGGCCTGGCGGTACCGGCCAAATTGCCAATGCATTCGTGATCGGATTCGAGGCCGGGATCAACTTCTGATGTCGCACCGACCCTCGTTGTCCGAGAAGGAGCCTGGCCGTGGCTGAACCGGTACGTGGGATCGAGGCTGACGTGACCGGCAACGCCGTGCGGCCCGCAGACGCGACGATGCTGGGGGGCACGACGGACCACTCCTACGTCATCGCGCTGAGCTCTGTCGCCGCTCTCGGCGGCTTTCTCTTCGGCTTCGACAGCGGCGTCATCAACGGGACCGTCGACGCGTTGGCGCACGCCTTCGGCACGCGGGCGGCGACCACGGGCTTTGCCGTCGCCGCTGTGCTGGTCGGCTGCGCCGTCGGGGCCTTCGTCGCGGGGACGATCGCCGACCGCTATGGCCGGCGCCCGACGATGCTGCTGAACGCCGTACTGTTCCTCGCCAGCGCGATCGCCACTGGGCTGGCGGGCTCGGCCAGCTTCTTTATCGCGTCGCGTCTGGTGGGTGGCCTGGCCATCGGCGGCGCCAGCGTGCTGGCGCCGATGTACATCGCGGAGGTGGCCCCGTCCAATGTGCGAGGTCGGCTCGCCTCCCTGCAGCAGATGGCGATCGTGTCGGGGCTGTTCTGCGCATTCCTCAGCAACGACATCATTGCCAGGCTTGCCGGCGGAGCCGGCGCGACCTTCTGGCTCGGAGCGCCGGCGTGGCGCTGGATGTTCTGGATGGAAGCCGTGCCGTCGATCGCATTTCTGGCCGGCGTGCTGCTCATCCCCGAATCACCGCGCTTCCTCGTCGCCCACGGCCGGCGGAACGACGCCCGCGAGGTTTTCGCGCGCATCGGCGTCGACGCCGACGCGCTGGTTCGGCAGGTCGAGCAGAGCTTGCGGGGCGAGCACCGGCCGCGCCTGTCGGATTTGATCGTGCGGGGTACGCGTCGGCTCGCCCCGGTGGTCTGGATCGGAATGGGGCTCGCGGCCTTCCAGCAGCTCGTCGGCATCAACATTATCTTCTATTACGGCGAGGTGCTCTGGAAGTCGGCCGGGGCGACGGAGCAGTGGGCCCTGCGTATCAACCTTCTCACCGGCCTCGTCAACATCCTGGCCACGATCCCGGCCATCGCGCTCGTCGATCGCGCCGGCCGAAAGCCGTTGCTGCTCGTGGGCTCGGCCGGCATGGCGGTGACCTTGGCCGGCTTGGCCGCGGTATTCGCCACAGCGGGAGTCGGAGCCGGCGGGGGCCCGCTCCTGAGTTATCCGGCCGCGGTCACGGGGCTGGCGGCGGCCAACCTGTACATCGTCGCCTTCGCGATCTCGTGGGGGCCGGTGATGTGGGTGCTGCTCGGCGAAATGTTCCCCAACCAGATGCGCGGCGCGGCTCTGGCGGTATCCGGCGCCACCAACTGGGTGGCGAATTTCGCCGTCACCGTCACCTTCCTGCCGTTGCTGAGCGTGACGGGTCTCGGCGGCGCGTACGCGCTCTACGCGCTGGCCGCGCTGGTCTCCTTGCCGTTCGTGTGGGTCTTGGTGCGCGAGACGCGAGGCAAGACGCTGGAACAAATGTAGGGGATGTCGGCCTCGTGCTTCATTCGGCGTCGCCGAGGACGTCGTGCACCCTCCAGGCAGCGAGCGGGACCTCGAAGCCCTCCATCGCCGCGAGCGCTCGGTCGATGCAGCTCTGAGCGCGATGGAGGTCGCACTCCGCGATGGCGACCCTGGCGCTGGCCTCCCGGGCGCGCGCCTGCCAGGAACGCTCGGCGGTCGCCAGGGTGAGCTCGAGAAAGTGTTCGGCGTCTGGCCGTGCGTGCGTCAGATCACCCTTCGCCAGCCACAGCTCGGTCAGCGCCACTTCGAGCATCGTGCGACAGTACCAGTCATGGATCACCGGTCGGCGATCCATCTCGCTTCGCGCCGCTAATAGGTGTTCCGACGCCATTCATACGTTCCCGAAGCCCTTCCCATGGCGCGGAGATCGGCGTCGATGGAGGGGCGATTGGCGGTCAGTGTCGGCGGGAACATGGCGGCCGCCATCGCCTTGATGGCCAAGGACCGGGGTACACCGAGGATCCGGTGCCAGGTGCTGCTGACAGACCGCGAGTCGGGGCGTAACGCTTCCCTTTGGCGCGGCCTCTAAAGAGCGAGCCGTGGAAGAGCCCTGGGGCCTCCTTGACGCGGGTTCCAGCCGTGAAAACAACGGCTTGGGAGTCGAGAGCCCAAAGGTAGCGAGAGGGGTTCAGGACCCGGGAGGACTTCAAGATGCCTTCACTTCGAGCAACTCTCGACCCGATACGAGCCGCTTCATTACTCGTCTCCCGCGCCAACGGCGCGGACACCGAGTCCCTACCAGAAAGCCACCAAACGATCACGACTCAGGCCTCTGCGGACCGTACGCTCCCTGAGCAGAACGGAATGAGGACCGCTCACCCCGGGACCGGAGGTCAGGGCATGACACTCGGCGTCTTTCAGGCCGTGAAAGGCCAACGCAACGTCGAGGACCTGTTGCGCGCCATTCCCGACGCCTTGCGGCCGCTTCTGTTCTTCGATCGCGTGAGCCTCTCGTTGGATCGAGGTGCCCCTGGCGCTCCTCGCCAGTACGTGCTAGATGGGGACGACGCCGTGTCGCCGAATGACCGGACCCCGCCGGACCTTGCCGCTCACGGCCTCCAGTCCGCCTGCGCGGTGCCGTTGACTGCGCCTCAACGCACCCTGGGAACGCTGGAGATTGCCTCGCGCCGGGCCCATGCATACTCTCAGGACGATGCCCGCCTGCTGGCGGCCATCGCCGAGGAGATCGCGGTGTCGCTGGACAACGCGTTGAGCCACGAGCAGCTACGCGAGGGGCACGATCGGCTGGCGCTCCTGCTCGAGCTGACGAATTCGCTGGTGTCCAACCTCGATCTCCGGGGCGTCCTGAAAACGGTGATGCGGAGCGCGCGGCGAGTCATGCGATCCGACTCGGCGGTCGTCGCGCTGCCGGACGCCGACGGTGGGCATCTTCGAGCCTACGCGCTCGACTGCCCGGGGAGTCGCGACGTCCTCGAGGGGGACGAGCCGGTGTACGGCGAGATCACCATCAGCGCGCATGTCTTTCGCACCGGGAAACCCTGGGTAGGCCGGGCCGCGGACGCGCTCGAGAGCGGGTTCGAGCTCAATCCGCAGTTCGATCCAGGGTTCACCGTCGGCTGCATCCTTCCGCTCCTCAGCCGTGACCGCATCCTCGGCACGCTCGGGCTGCGTCGACGCGATGACAACGCCTACACGGACGACGAGGTCGGCTTCCTGCTGCAGGTCGCCAATCAAATCGCGATCGCCGTGGACAACGCCCTGGCCTATGGCGAGATTCGCAGCCTGAAGGACAAGCTCGCCGAGGAACGAGTCTATCTGCGGGACGAGGTGCGAACCGAGAGGAACTTCGAAGAAGTCGTCGGCAAGAGCACGGTGCTGCGCCGTGTGCTGCGGAATGCCGAGACCGTGGCGCCCACGGATTCGACGGTGCTGATCTACGGCGAGACAGGGACCGGGAAGGAGCTGATCGCGCGCGCGATCCACAACCTGAGCCCGCGACGCTCGAAGGCGTTCGTGAAGCTGAACTGCGCCGCGATCCCGACGGGATTGCTCGAGAGCGAGCTGTTCGGCCACGAGAAGGGCGCCTTCACCGGCGCCATCGCGCAGCGCATCGGCCGCTTCGAGCTCGCCGACGGCGGGACGATCTTCCTGGACGAGGTGGGGGAGATCCCCGTCGACCTCCAGACGAAGCTTCTACGCGTGCTGCAGGAGCGGGAGTTCGAGAGATTGGGTAGCGGCCGCACGCTCCGTACCGACGCTCGACTGATCGCGGCCACGAACCGCGATCTCGCGGCGCTCGTCGAGGAGAAGCGGTTTCGGGCCGACCTGTTCTATCGGCTCAATGTCTTTCCCGTGCACATGCCGCCCCTGCACGAGCGTCCTGAAGACATTCCCTTGCTCGTGCGGCATTTCGTCGAACATTACGCTCGGCGGATGAAGCGGGCGGTCGAAACGATCCCGTCCGAGACGATGGAGGTGTTAACGCGCTATCGCTGGCCGGGCAACGTGCGCGAGCTGCAGAATCTGATGGAACGTGCGGTCATCCTGTCGCCCGGGCCGGTTCTGCACGTTCCCCTCGCCGATCTCGACGTGCGCGCGACTGGCGGCCGACCCCGTGGATCGGCGCAGACGCTGGAGGAGGCGGAGCGCGCTCACATCGTCGCGACCCTGACGGACACCAACTGGGTGGTCGCCGGCGCGCGGGGGGCGGCGGCTCGTCTGGGCATGAATCGATCCACCCTACAATTCCGGATGAAGAAGCTTGGCATCATGCGCCCGAAGATGTAGCCGATGCCAATCTTCTGGCCGAGAACGCCATGATGATCGTCTCTCTCAGCTCTCGACGACCGACGGCGAGCGTGGCCGCGGCGGCGGCGATGCTCCTGGTGTGCAGCGCGCACACCGCTTCCGCGCAGGAGTCGCGCCCGGAACCGCCGCCCGCCACGGGTATACCCGAGCGGTACGGCCGTCAGGTCGCGCCGACGCCGAGCACGTACTGGCGAGTCCCCAACCTCGGCAGCTACGTGAACGTGCTCAAATCGACCGAGGCGGTCCGCACCGACCCGGACAAACGCTACGAGCTGCCCGAGCTGATCGACCTTGCGCAGCGCACGAATCCCGAGACGCGAGTGGCGTGGGAAGGGGCCCGTCGCGCCGCGCTCGCCGTCGGGCTCGTGGAAAGCGAGTACTTTCCGATGCTGGCGATCTCGGTTCTGGGCGGCTACCAGAACACAGCCGTGCCGGTCCCGACGTCCGTCGCAGCGGACGGGTTCTTCCGTCTCGAGCTACTCCAGGCGGTGCCCGCCTTGAATCTGCGCTGGCTGCTGCTCGACTTCGGACGCCGAGGGAGCGCTCGGGACGCCGCGAAGGAGCGGCTCCTGGCCGCGAATCTCGGATTCAACCGTAAGCACCAGCAAGTCGCCTTCGCCGTGCAGCGCGCGTTCTATGGCCTGACCAGCATTCGCGCGCGGATCGCAGTGGCCCAGAGCTCGCTCGACGCGGCCCGCACGGTGCAGGAGGCGACGGAGAGCCGGCTGACGAGGGGCCTCGCCACTCGCCCCGAGGTCGCGCTCTCGCGGCAGCAGGCAGCGCAGGCGATGTTCGACCTCGAGGACGTGCTCGCGAAGGAGCGGGACGCGCAGGTGACGCTCGCGGAGAGTATCGGCATCACGCCGACGACACCGGTCCAGGTCACGGATTTTTCGGCCTTGCCGGCGGGCACCCAGCTCCAGGACTCGGTCGAGAAGACCATCGACCGCGCGCTCGAGAAGCGGCCGGATCTTCTCGCTCGGGTGGCGGCGCTCCGCGCGTCCGAGGCCGAAGTCCGCCGGGCGCGCGCCGCATACTGGCCGACAGTGTCGCTCGTCGGCGACGTCGGGTCGATCCTGGGTAAGGCGCGGATCACCGCGGACGACCAATCGACCAAATGGTTCGGGGCGACCCAGCCCAGCTACGGCATCGGGTTGTCGCTCGCATGGGAGGTCTTCGATGGCGGCGCGCGGCAGCGCCGGGTCGAGCTGGCCGAGTCGGCGCGCCGATCGGCCGAGGACGAGATCACCGCGACGCGCGACCGCGCGGTCAGCGAAGTGTGGAAAGCGTACACCGACGTCAAGCTCGCGTACCGGCGCCTCGACGTCGCCGCCGCCCTGCTGGAGGCGTCGCAACAAGCGTACGACGACTCGCTGGCGTCGTACCGTCAGGGACTCGGGACCCTCACCGATCTCCTCGCCGCCCGCCGCGAGCTGAGTCGTGCCCGATTCGTGGAGCTGGACACAAAGGTCCAGCTCCTGCAGTCCGCGGCGACGTTGGCGTTCAGCACCGGTGACAGTCCGGCTCCGGATCGATAGGGGGGAGGCCATGGGACCACAAATCAACGTGATCGGCTCGTTTTTCCCCTCGTGGATGCTCTGCGCCGCGATCGGTGTCGTGATCGCCGTCATTGCGCGACAGGTCTTCCTCCGCGTCGGCGTCGATCCCTACCTCGGTCCCCGGGCGCTCGTCTATCCGAGCCTCGCGCTCCTCGTCACCCTGGCGCTCTGGGTGACGTGGTTCAGGATCTAGGGCCATGGAGTCACACGGCGCTCTCGCGAACGAAGGGGCACGGCGCATCGCGGGCCGACTCATCGGGGGTCTCATCGTCGCCGGCGCCGCGATCGCCGTCGTCGTCACCTTGCTGCAGTGGACCACGCGGCCGCAAACGGACGACGCCACGGTGCGAGCCAACTTCGTCGGCATCGCGCCCCAGGTGAGCGGGCACATCGTCGAGCTGCGGGTGCGGGACAACCAGCAGGTCCGCGAGGGCGACGTGCTCTTCGTCGTCGACCCGCGGCCGTACGATATTGCGCTCGCCCGCAGCCGGGCGGCGCTCGCGCTGACGCGCAAAGAGGTCGACGGGCTCCGGCGCGGCGTCGCGAGCGCCGACGCCGCCATCACGCGCGCGGGCGCGCAGCTCAACGCCTCCGTGGCGGACGTCACGCGCCGCGAGGCAGATCCCGTCGTCGCGGACGCCGAGATCGCGCGCCTCCAGGCGCAGCGGGTTGCCTCGGAGGCATCGCTGCGGCGCGCCCAGGCGGAGCTCAGGCATTCCGAGGACTATCTCGCGCGGCTCGAGCCGCTGCTGCCGCAGCAATTCGTGACCGAGGACAAGGTCGACGAGGCCCGCACAAAGCGGATCTCGGCGGCGATGGGCGCGGAGCAGGCGCGGACCTCGGTGCTGGCCGCCGACGCGGCGCTCGACGAAGCGCGCGCGAAAAAGCGGGCCGCCGAGGCAACCCTGGTGGCCACCCGCGCTCAGCGCGGTGCGGCCGAGGCGGCGCTTCAACAGTCCAGAAGCGAGCGCGCCCGGGCGGAGGACGCGGTGGGGCAGGTCGCCGAGATCAACGCGCGCATCGCCGCCGCAGAGGCCGCGGTGCACGCCGCCGAGCTCGATGTCGAGTTCACGCGCGTCCGCGCGCCGTTCAGCGGACGAGTGGTCAACCTCAACATTTCGCCGGGCGCCTTCGCGCGGACCGGGGTTGAGGTGTTCACGCTCGTGGACACCGGCAACTGGTACGTGATGGCGAACTTCCGGGAGACACAGCTGCGTCACATTCCGGCCGGCGCGCCGGTCGATGTCTACCTGCAGTCGCATCCTGGGCGGCACTTCCGAGGCACGGTCGTCGGGCTCGGCTGGGCCGTTCTGCCTGAAAACGGAACCAGCGTCAATGGGCTTCCCCGCGTCGAGCGCTCGCTCGATTGGATCCGGCTCGCGGCACGCTTCCCGGTCCGCATCCGGATCGAGGATCCAGACGAATCGTTTCGCATCGGCGCCTCCGCGGTCGCGACCGTCCACGGCTCGCTCACGCGCGTGAGCCAGTGACCGCGGCCGGATTCGTCGACTTCCTGCGCCGCGAGCTCGCGCCCACGCCCGGACGG
>QHSQ01000123.1 GCA_003221615.1 Candidatus Rokuibacteriota bacterium
CGCAGGTGTTTGCGGAGGATGGGAGTCACGTGCCCGTGACGGTCATCGAGGCGGGGCCGTGTACGGTCATCGGGATCAAGACGACCGAGTCGCACGGGTACGATGCGCTGCAGCTCGGGTTCGGCGCGAAGAAGAAGAACGTGTCGAAGCCGGCGGCGGGCGTGTTCAAGAAGGTGAACGTGGCCCCGATGCAGGTCCTGCGCGAGGTGCGACTCGAGAAGACCGAGAAGCTCCAGGGCTATCAAGTGGGTCAGGCGCTCACCGTCGAGATGTTCGCGCCGGGCGAGCTGGTCGACGTCGTCGGCGTGACGAAGGGCAAGGGCTTCCAGGGCGGCGTCAAGCGCCACGGCTGGTACGGCGGCGACGCGACGCACGGCTCGATGTTCCATCGGGCGCCCGGGTCGATCGGCGCCTCGTCGGATCCCTCGCGCGTGTGGCCGGGCCACCATCTCCCCGGGCGCATGGGCGGCGATCAGCGAACCGTGCTGAACATCGCGGTGGTGCGTGTGATGGCCGAGCAGAACCTCGTGCTGGTGAGGGGCGCGGTACCCGGGGCCAACGGATCTCTGGTGATGCTGCGCAAGTCCGTGAAGGCGACCAAGGCGCAGCAGCAGAAGGTCGCGGAAAAGAAATAGCGATGCCGACCGTACAGGTGCTGGACGCGAAGGGCAAGGCTTCCGGATCACTCGAGCTGAAGGCGGAGGTCTTCGGCTCCGAGATCCGCGGCCCGCTCCTTCATCAGGCCGTGACCCGCGAGCTCGCCGATCGTCGCGCCGGGACGCACGACACCAAGGGCCGCAGCGAGGTGTCGGGCGGCGGGCGGAAGCCCTGGAAGCAAAAGGGAACCGGCCGCGCGCGTCAGGGCTCGACGCGGGCCGTCCAGTGGAAGGGTGGCGGCAAGCCGTTCGGCCCGACACCGCGGAAATACACCAAGGACATGCCGCGCGAGATGCGGCGCCAGGCGCTCCGGGCGGCCGTCGCCGCCAAGATCGCCGCCGGCGAGCTGTCCGCGGTCGAGACGCTCGACGTGCGCGACGGGAAAACGAAGTCGCTGGTCGGCCGGCTCGCGGGTCTCGGGGTCGCGGGCGCGCCGACGCTCCTGGTCGTGCGCGAGCTGGACGGCGGGTTGGCGCGCGCGGCGCGCAACGTGCGCTGGATCACCGTCGAGACGCCGGCGCACGTGTCGATCTACCAGCTCCTGCACGCCCATCGCGTGGTGTGCGAGCGCGCGGGCCTGATCGCCCTCGAGGAGGCGCTCTCGTGATGACACGTCAAGCACCGACAGCAGGCCACCCGCGGTTCAAGGCGGCCTCGAGGACCCCGCGACAACGGAGCCGGGTCGCATCTGTCGCAGGCCACCCTCGGTGCATGCCGGTCTCGAGGGGATCGCGACAATGAGTCGAACGGCGCGCGAGATCTTGATCCGTCCGCTCATGACGGAAAAGAGCATGCGGCAGAAGGAAGAGCAGAACACGGTGGCGTTCCGGGTCCGGCCCGACGCGAACAAGGTCGAGATCCGCGTGGCGGTCGAGACCGTGTTCAACGTCAAGGTGTCGTCCGTCCGGACGGCCTCGTTCGAGGGAAAGCTGAAGCGTATGGGTCGCTCCGAGGGAAGGCGCGCCGACTGGAAGAAGGCGATCGTGACGCTCGCCCCCGGCCACAAGATCGAGCTCGTCGAGGGGGCGTAAGGTCATGGCTATCCGTACCGTCAAGCCGACGTCGCCCTCGCTCCGCTATCTGACGTACGTCACGTACGACGAGATCACGAAGACCGAGCCGGAGAAGGGCCTGCTGATTCCCAAGCGCCGGACCAACGGCCGGAACGTCTACGGGCGTATCACCGTGCGTCATCGCGGCGGCGGCGCCAAGCAGATGATTCGCCAGGTCGACTTCCGGCGCGAGAAGTACGGGATCCCCGCGCGCGTCGCCGCGATCGAGTACGACCCGAACCGCTCGGCGCGCCTGGCGCTCCTGCACTACAAGGACGGCGAGAAGCGCTACATCATCGCCCCGCTCGGAATCCGCGTCGGGGACACCGTCATGTCGGGTCCGCAGGCCGATATCCTGCCCGGCAACGCGCTGCCCGTGCGGAACATTCCGGTCGGTACGCTCGTGCACAACATCGAGCTCCAGCCCGGCCGCGGCGCGCAGCTCTGCCGGAGCGCGGGCGCCCAGGCCCAGCTTCTGGCAAAGGAAGGCGAGCGCGCCACGCTCAAGCTGCCCTCGGGCGAGGTGCGACTGGTCGCGCTCGCGTGCATGGCGACCATCGGGCAGGTGGGCAACCTCGACCACGAGAACGTCTCGATCGGCAAGGCCGGTCGGGTCCGCTGGCGCGGCTTCCGTCCCACCGTGCGCGGCACGGTGATGAATCCCGTCGATCATCCGATGGGCGGCGGCGAGGGCAAGGGCAAGGGCAACCATCCGATGACTCCGTGGGGCAAGCCGACGAAGGGGTACAAGACCCGTCGCGGCGCCAGGCCGTCGGATAGCGCGATCGTGACGCGACGGAAGAAATAGGAGCACGGGATGGGACGCTCGCTGAAGAAGGGCCCGTACATCGACGAGACACTGTACGAACGGATCGAGGAGCTGAACCGCACCCGGCAGAAGAAGGTGCTGAAGACCTGGTCCCGGCGCTCGACGATCCCGCCCGAGTTCGTCGGCCACACGGTCGCCGTCCACAACGGCAAGAAGTTCATCCCCGTGTACGTGACCGAGAACATGGTGGGCCACCGGCTCGGTGAATTCGCGATGACCCGCACGTTCAGGGCGCACGGTACCGCGGAGAAGGCGGCGACGTCGCCGACCGGCAAGACCTGAGAGCCATGCGAACGATGGCGCGCGCCCGCTTCGTCCGCGTGTCGGCCCGGAAGGCCCGGCTGGTACTCGACCAGATCCGCGGCAAGCCCGTGGCGGAGGCGCTGGCGACGCTCGAGTACACGCCGCGCGCCGCGGCGCGGTTGATCGAGAAGGTGCTGCGCTCCGCCGTGGCGAACGCCGAGCACAACCACCAGGTGCGCGACCTCGACGATCTGCGCGTGATCCAGGCGTACGCCGACGGCGGACCGGTACTCAAGCGCGTGCAGCCGCGCGCGATGGGCCGCGCGTTCTCGATCAAGCACCGCACGAGCCACCTGACGATCGGCGTCAGCGACGAGGGGAACGGCGCCGTCGCGACGCCTGCGCCGGCCCGGCCGAGCGCGCCGCCGGCGGCGCGCCAAGAGCGTCCGGCCGCCGCCCGGCGGGCACCGGCCCGGCGCGGCGCGGCGCGCAGTGGAGACAAGCCGGCGGCCAAGCGCAGCCGGAAGCCGAAGGAGAAAAAGTAGACGATGGGCCAGAAAACACATCCGATCGGCTTCCGACTCGGCGTGACGCGCAGCTGGAGCTCGCGCTGGTTCGCGACGAAGGCCTACGCGAATCTGCTGCACGAGGACGTGAAGATCCGGCGCTTCATCAAGGACCAGCTCTATCACGCGGGCATCGCGAAGATCGACATCGAGCGCTCGGCCAATCGCGCGCGCATCACGATCTCGACGGCGCGTCCCGGCATCATCATCGGCCGCAAGGGCTCCGAGGTCGAGAAGCTGAAGAACGAGCTGCAGACGCGGACCGGCAAGGAGATCTACCTCAACATCGAGGAGGTCATCCACCCCGAGCTCGACGCGCAGCTCGTCGCCGAGAACGTCGCGCTGCAGCTCCAGAAGCGCGTCGCGTTCCGGCGGGCCATGAAGAAGGCCGTGACGTCGGCGCTGCGCCTGGGTGCGGACGGCATCCGGATCGCGTGTGCCGGGCGGCTGGGCGGCGGTGAGATCGCGCGGCGCGAGTGGTATCGCGACGGGCGGGTGCCGCTCCACACGCTCCGTGCGGACATCGACTACGGCCTGGCCACCGCGCATACGACCTACGGCACCATCGGCGTCAAGGTGTGGGTCTTCAAGGGCGAGGTGCTCCGTGCCGCGCCAGCGGACGCCTGAGAGGACGAGACCTCCATGTTGATGCCCAAGCGGGTCAAGTACCGGAAGGCCCAGCGCGGCCGGATGAAGGGCATCGCGGTGCGTGGGTCGACCCTCGCCTTCGGCGACTTCGGCCTCAAGGCCCTCGAGCCGGGTTGGGTGACCAACCGACAGATCGAGGCTGCGCGCGTGGCGCTCACCCGGAGCCTCAAGCGCGGTGGTAAGGTCTGGATTCGCATCTTTCCGGACAAGCCGGTCACGAAGAAGCCGGCGGAGACCCGGATGGGCAAGGGCAAGGGGAACCCGGAGGAGTGGGTCGCCGTGGTGAAGCCCGGACGGATCCTCTACGAGATGATCGGCGTTCCCGAGGACACCGCCCGGGACGCGTTCCGGACGGCGGCCCAGAAGATCGGCATCACGACGAAATTCGTGTCACGCACGAGGGCTCTCTAGATGAAAGCGGCGAAGTGGCGTGAGTTCTCCCCGGACGAGCTCCAGCAGAAGGCGCGGGAGCTGACCGAGGAGATTTTCAATCTCCGGTTCCAGCTCTCGATGGGGGTGGCCAAGAACCCCTCGCGGCTGAGCCAGGCGAAGAAGGATCTGGCGCGGGCCAACACAGTGCTCCGCGAGAAGAAGGGCGCCTCCCGTGGGTGAGCGAAAGAGTCGTGAAGGCGTGGTCGTGTCCGACGCGATGCAGAAGACGCGGGTCGTGCGGATCGAGCGGGTGTTCCGGCATCCGCGCTACCAGCGGGTCGTCCGGGCGTCGAAGAAGCTCAAGGCGCACGACGAGACCAACGAGAGTCGGGTGGGCGACCGGGTCTTGATCGAGGAGACCCGGCCGTTGTCGAAGGAGAAGCGCTGGCGGATCCGCAAGGTTCTGAGCCGCGTGTCCTAGCGATGATCCAACCCCGCTCGATGCTCGACGTCGCCGACAACTCCGGAGCCAAGAAGGTCCAGTGCATCCGGGTGATGGGAGGCGCCAACAAGCGGTACGCCTCCCTGGGCGACACCGTCATCGTCGCCATCAAGGAGGCGACGCCGGACGGAACCGTGAAGAAGGGCGAGGTGGCGCGCGCGGTCGTGGTGCGGACGGTCAAGGAAGTCCGGCGGCGGGACGGATCGTACATCCGGTTCGACCGCAACGCGGTGGTCCTGATCAAGCCCGACGAGAATCCGGTGGGCACCCGCATCTTCGGGCCGGTGGCCCGCGAGCTGCGCGAACGCCAGTTCACCAAGATCATCTCGCTCGCGCCCGAGGTCATCTGATGCAACACGTCCACGTGCGACGAGGCGACACGGTCGCGGTGATCTCCGGCCGAGAGCGCGGCAAGCGCGGTAAGGTGCTGCGCGTGCTACCGATCGGCGGGCGCGTGCTGGTCGAGAAGATCAACATGATGAAGAAGCACCAGCGCCCGACGCAGAAGCTGCGCCAGGGGGGCATCATCGAGCGCGAGAGCCCGCTGGCGCTGTCCAACGTGCTGGTCGTCTGCGCTCGGTGCGACAAGCCGTCGCGCAGCGGGATCAAGAGGCTCGCCGACGGGCGCAAGCTCCGCGTCTGCAAGCGCTGCGGCGAATCGATCGACAAGGGCTGAGACCATGGCGAAAGAAACGACACCCACGCAGCAGAAGGCCCCCGCGGCGCCGAGACCGGCACAGAAGGCCCAGCCCAAGAAGGGCGGGGCACCGGCCGCGCCCGCGGCCGCCGTCGCCAAGGGCCGTCCCAAGGGCACGGGCGAGACGAAGCCGCGCCTCAAGGAGATGTTCCACAAGACGGTCGTCCAGGCGGTCATGAAGGAGCGCGGGTTCTCCAACCCGTACCAGGTGCCGCGCCTGGAGAAGGTCGTCATCAACATGGGCGTGGGCGAGGGGCGCGAGAACGCCAAGGTGCTCGACTTCGCGACGGCCGATCTGCAGCTGATCTCGGGCCAGCGGCCGATCGTCACGCGGGCCAAGAAGTCGATCGCGAACTTCAAGCTACGCGAGGGCGTGCCCATCGGCGCGAAGGTGACGCTCCGGGGCGCTCGGATGTACGAGTTCCTCGACCGCCTCATCAACGTCGCGCTGCCCCGCGTGCGCGACTTCCGCGGCGTGCCGCCCAAGGGCTTCGACGGACGCGGCAACTACGCGCTCGGTCTCCGCGAGCAGCTGATTTTCCCGGAGATCGTCTACGACAAGGTCGACAAAGTCCGCGGCATGGACATCAGCATCGTCACCACGGCGCGCACGGACGAGGACGCCAAGGTGCTGCTCACGCACCTGGGTATGCCGTTCAGGGAGTAGCTTCGCATGGCCAAGACCGCGCTCATCATGAAGTCGCAGCGGAAACCGAAATTTTCGACGCGCGCCTATTCTCGGTGCAAGCTGTGCGGCCGTCCGCGCGGCTACCTCCGGAAGTTCGAGATGTGCCGGCTCTGTTTCCGCGAGCTGGCGCTCAAGGGCGAGGTTCCGGGCATCGTGAAGGCGAGCTGGTAGAGGCCGTATGCGAAGCGATCCGATCGCCGACCTGCTGACCCGTATCCGCAACGCGAGCCGCGCCGAGCACGAGAAGGTGGACATCCCCGCCTCGCGGCTCAAGGTGCGGATCGCCGAGATCCTGAAGGACGAGGGCTTCATCAAGAACTTCCGCGTGCTCGAGGACGACAAGCAGGGAACCCTGCGCGTCTACCTCAAGTACGGGGTCGGTAACGAGAAGATGATCTCCGGGCTCGTCCGGGTCTCGACGCCCGGACGGCGCGTGTACGTCACCCACGACCGGATCCCGTCCATCCTGGCCGGGATGGGCGTGGCGCTGGTGTCGACGTCGAAGGGCGTCGTGACCGGCCGCGACGCGCGCAAGCAGAAGGTCGGCGGCGAAGTGCTCGCCTACGTGTGGTAGGGGACCTCATGTCACGGATCGGCCGAAAGCCAGTGAGCATTCCCCAGGGAGTGAAGGTCCAGATCGACGGCGCCACCGTGCGAGCCGAGGGACCGAAGGGCAAGCTGATGCAGCCGGTCCCGGCGGGGCTCAGCGCGAAGCTCGAGGGCAACCAGCTCGTGATCTCACGCAGCGGCGACGACCGGAAGATCCGCGCGCTGCACGGGCTCGCGCGGGCGCTGGTCGCGAACATGGTCACCGGGGTGAAGGATGGCTTTGAGCGCAAGCTCGATATCGTGGGCATCGGCTACCGCGCGCAGATCCAGGGGCGAGCGATCACGCTGGCGCTGGGCTACTCGCACCCCGTGATCTTCCCACTGCCGGAAGGCATCACGGCGGACATCGAGCGCCAGGTCGCCATCACACTGAGAGGAGCCGACAAGGCGCTGCTCGGCCAGACGGCCGCGAAGCTCCGCGCGCTCCGAGAGCCCGATCCGTACAAGGGCAAGGGCATCAAGTATTCGGACGAGGTGATCCGCCGCAAGGTCGGCAAGAAGGCGGGAGCGGGGGCCAAGTGATCACGAAGGAACGGCGGGCTTCGCGAGACATCCGGCACCGGCGTCTGCGGCGGTACGTGCGCGGCTCGGGAACACGGCCACGGCTGGCCGTGTTCCGCAGCCTGAACCACATCTACGCCCAGCTGGTCGACGACGACGCCGGGCGCACCTTGCTAGCGGTAGACAGCCGGAGCAAGGAGTTCCGCGCGCGCCAGCCGGCCGGCGGCAACATCGCCGCCGCCAAGCTCGTGGGCGAGCTCCTGGCGGGCAAGGCGAAAGCGCAGGGGATCGACCGAGTGGTGTTCGATCGTGGCGGGTATATGTACCACGGACGAGTGAAGGCGCTCGCCGACGCGGCTCGCGCCGGCGGCCTGGTGTTTTAGCGAACGCGGGTTTCGCGGAGTCGAGAGGGGGGCGGCCCCCACGCCCCGCGGGTTCGCGGGGGAGTCGAGAGGGGGGCGGAGCCCCCTTCTCCAAAGGGAGAATCCGAGTGGCGGAAGCGAAGATCGATCCGAGTGTGCTCGAGCTGAACGATCGCGTCGTCTCCATCAACCGCGTCGCCAAGGTCGTCAAGGGCGGCCGACGGTTCTCGTTCACGGCGCTGGTCGTGGTCGGCGACGGGCGCGGTCACGTGGGCGTCGGCCTCGGCAAGGCCCACGAGGTGCCCGAGGCGATCCGTAAGGCCGTCGAGCACGCCAAGAAGGATCTCATCTTCGTGCCGCTGAAGGAGACGACGATCCCCTGCGAGATCACCGGGCACTTCGGCGCCGGCCGCGTCTTCCTGAAGCCGGCGGTGCCGGGCACAGGCGTCATCGCCGGCGGCGCGGTACGGCCGATCCTCGAGGCCGCGGGCGTCCAGGACATCCTCACGAAGACGCTCGGCTCCAACAACCCGCACAATGTGCTCAAGGCGACGATCGACGCGCTCAGGCGGATCAAGCGACTCCAAGATCTGCACGCGGCCCGGCGACGCGGCGACGGCGCCGCCGCCCCCGCGGAGGAGATGGCCGGTGCCCGACAAGAAGCTTAGGGTCACCCTGACCAAGTCGATGATCGGTCTATCGCCCAAGCAAGAGGCGACGGTCCGGGCGCTGGGACTCCGCCGGATTCGCCAGTCGGTCAGCCACGACGACTCGGCGTCGGTGCGCGGTATGATTGCCAAGGTCACCCACGTGCTGAGTGTGACCCATGAAGCTTGACGAGCTGCGCCCCGCACCGGGCGCCACGAAGCGGCGGAAGCGGATCGGGCGCGGTCCGGGCTCGGGTCACGGCAAGACCTCCACGAAGGGCCACAAGGGCCACAACGCGCGGTCGGGCGGCGGCAAGGGCGGCGGGTTCGAGGGCGGCCAGATGCCACTCTACCGGCGGCTGCCCAAACGCGGCTTCACGCCGTACGGGGGCAAGACCTCGTACGCCGTCGTGAATCTGGAGTCGCTGAGCGCGTTCGCGGCGAACGCCGTCGTCGATCCCGACGGTCTCGCCGAGGCCGGCCTCATCAAGCTGAGCGGCCGCGCGCGCGTCAAGGTGCTCGGCGGCGGCGACGTCGCGCACGCCCTGACCGTGCGCGCGCACGCGGTGAGTGAGTCCGCGCGCGCGAAGATCGAGGCGAAGGGCGGTCGGGTCGAGACGCTCCCCGAGCGGGTGCCGGGTTCGTGATCGAGAGCCTCCAGAGCTTCCAGAACGTCTTCAAGATCCCGGAGCTCAAGCGCCGCGTCATCATGACCGCGGTGCTGCTGGTGGCGTACCGCATCGGGGCGCACGTGCCGACGCCCGGGATCGACGGCCACGCGCTGGCGCAGTTCTTCGACCAGGTCCAGGGCACGCTCCTCGGCATGGTCGATCTCTTCTCGGGCGGCAATCTGAGGCGGCTTTCGATCTTCGCGCTCGGCATCATGCCGTACATCTCGGCGTCGATCATCCTGCAGCTCCTCACCGTCGTCATCCCGAGCCTCGAGCGGCTGGCGAAGGAGGGCGAGGCGGGCCGCAAGAAGATCACCCAGTACACTCGGTACGGTACGATCGTGCTGTCCGGCATTCAGGCGCTCGGTATCGCCTACGGGCTCGAGAGCATGCGGAGCCCCAACGGGCTCTCGATCGTGCCGGTACCCGGTTGGGGATTCCGCCTGCTGACGATGGTCACCCTGACCGCGGGGACCGCGCTGATCATGTGGATGGGCGAGCAGATCTCCGAGAAGGGGATCGGCAACGGGATCTCGCTGATCATCTTCGCGGGCATCGTCGTCCGGCTGCCGTCGGCCATCAGCGCCTCGTACACGCTCATCTCGACCGGCGAGCTGAAGCCGATCGTCTTCGCCGCGATCATCCTGGTGATGGTCGGGGTGACGGCGGCGGTCGTCTTGATGCAAGAGGGCCAGCGAAAGATTCCCGTGCAGTACGCCAAGCGGGTGGTCGGCCGGCGCGTCTACGGCGGCCAGTCCACGCACATCCCGCTACGGATCAACACTGCCGGCGTCATCCCGGTCATCTTCGCGTCCTCGCTGATCCTGTTCCCGGCGACCCTGACGCGCTTCGTGCCGCATCCGTGGATGCAGGCGATCTCCGACGCGATGTCGCCGGGCCGCGTCTTCTACACCGTCTCCTACATGGCGCTGATCGTCTTCTTCGCGTACTTCTACACGGCGATCGTGTTCAATCCGATCGACCTGTCCGACAACATGAAGAAGTACGGCGGCTTCATCCCGGGCGTGCGGCCGGGCAAGAAGACGGCGGAATACATCGACCGGACCCTGACGCGCATCACCTTGCCGGGCGCCCTGTTCCTGGCGCTGATCTCGGTGTTACCGGACTATCTGATCCGATGGTTCAACGTGCCGTTCTACTTCGGCGGCACGAGTCTGCTGATCGTCGTCGGCGTGGCGCTCGATACCGTACGGCAGATGGAATCACACCTGCTCATGCGGAATTACGAGGGCTTCCTGAAGAAGTCCAAGTCGCGCTCGAGCGGATACGGGAGTTGAGCGTGCGGGTCGCGTTCCTGGGGCCGCCGGGCGCGGGCAAGGGCACACAGGCCCGCGACCTCGCGCAAGAGTGGGGCGCGCTCCACCTGGCGACCGGCGACATGCTGCGCGAGGCGGTGGCGGCGGGAAGCACGCTGGGCCGCGAGGCCAAGAGCTACATGGACAAGGGCGCCCTCGTCCCGGACGACGTCATCATCCGGATGATGGCCGAGCGCCTCGGCGCCGCCGACGCCGGCCGGGGCTTCATCCTCGACGGCTTCCCGCGGACCATCGCGCAGGCCGAAGCGCTCGCGCGGCTCTTGAAGGATCTCGGCCAGACAGTCGACACGGTGGTCTACTTCGACGTCTCCGAGCCCGAGCTTCTGCGCCGGCTGACGGGACGCCGCGTATGCCGCACGTGCGGCCACTCGTATCACGTGACGTCGAATCCGCCGAAGCGCGCGGGCGTCTGCGATGCATGCGGCGGCGAGCTCTACCAGCGCGACGACGACGGCGAAGCCACCGTGCGGAACCGACTGGAAGTCTACCGTCGGCAGACGGCGCCGCTCCTCGACTACTACCGCCAGCGCAATCTGCTCGTGACCGTATCCGGCGAAGGACCGGTCGTGACGATTCGGGACGCGATCCGGTCGGCCGTGGGAGCCGTACGGTGATCGTGCTCAAGTCGGCGCGCGAGATCGCGATCATGCGGCGGGCCGGCCACATCCTGGCCGGCGTCGTCGAGCGTCTGCGCGGCTTCGTCAGCCCTGGGATGTCCACGCTCGAGGTCGACGAGGACGTCGAAGCGTACATCCATCGGGAGGGTGCCGCGCCCGCGTTCAAGGGCTACCGTGGGTTTCCGGCGACGGCGTGCATCTCGATCAACGAGGAAGTCGTGCACGGGATCCCGTCGGCCCGACGCAAGATCTGCGAGGGGGACATCGTCGGCCTTGACCTCGGGTGCATCGTAGAGGGGTACTACGCCGATTGCGCGTTCACACTGCCGATCGGGACGGTGCCGGCCAACGTGCAGAAGCTCCTGGACGTCACGCGGGAGAGCCTGGATCTCGGCATCCAGGAGTGCCGCCCGGGCCATCGACTCTCCGACGTGTCGCACGCGGTCCAGTCGCACGTCGAGGCCAATGGATTCGCGGTCGTGCGGGCGTTCGTCGGTCACGGGATCGGCCGGGCGCTCCACGAAGAGCCGCAGATCCCCAACTTCGGCGATCCGGGCCGCGGCCCGCAGCTCCGGCCCGGGATGGTCCTCGCGATCGAGCCGATGGTCACGATGGGAAGCTGGGAGGTCCGGATCCTGGACGACGGCTGGACGGCGGTGACCCAGGACGGCAGCCTGGCGGCGCACTTCGAGCACACGGTGGCGGTGACGGAGAGCGGCCCGGAGGTGCTGACGAGCCTCACCGGCCAGTCGGCGCCGACGGCCCCGGCGAGTCGAGGGCGATGACCAAGGAAGACGCGATCGAGGTCGAGGGGACGGTGGTCGAGCCGCTGCCGAACGCGATGTTCCGCGTCGAGCTCGAGAGCGGCCACAAGGTGCTCGCGCACGTGAGCGGGAAGATGCGGATGAACTTCATCCGGATCCTGCCGGGCGACCGTGTGAAGGTCGAGCTGTCGCCATACGACCTCACTCGAGGCCGAATCACCTATCGGTTCAAGTAAGGATTCTGAGGAAGTGGAGACAGAGAAGCGATGAAGGTACGACCGTCGGTCAAGGTGCGCTGCGAACACTGCAAGATCGTCAAGCGTCAGGGCGTGACGCGGATCATCTGCAAGAATCCGCGACACAAGGCCCGACAGGGATAGACCCTCGGAGGGGGGCTTCGCCCCCCTTCCCAAATCTCCCCCAGGGAAGGATTGCGGCGGCAAAGCCGCCGCTCGAACGAGGAACGGAGAGGGCACATGGCACGAGTGGCAGGAGTGGATCTTCCGCGAGAGAAACGTGGTGAGGTGGCGGTGACGTACATCTACGGTCTGGGGCGGTCCACGGGCCGGCGCATCCTGCTCAAGGCCAACGTCGACCCCAGCAAGCGGGTGAAGGCGTGGACCGACGACGAGGTGAACCGGATTCGCGAGCTCATCGAGCGCGAGCTGAAGGTCGAAGGCGACCTTCGGCGCGAGGTGTCGATGAACGTGAAGCGCCTGATGGACATCGGCGCGTATCGCGGCATCCGTCACCGGCGCGGTCTGCCCGTGCGGGGCCAGCGGACCCACACCAACGCCCGCACGCGCAAGGGCCCCAAGCGGGGCGTGATGGTCAAGAAGAAGCCGACGGCGGCGCCTTCCGCCCCCGCGGCGGCACCGGCGGCGGCAGCAGCGGCGCCGAAGAAGGCGGGAGCGTAAGGCATGGCCGAAGAAGCGAAACCAGCACCACGGAAGAAGGGCGCCAAGCGGCGCGAGCGGCGCGAGGTGCGCACCGGCATCGCTCATATCCAGGCGACGTTCAACAACACGATCGTCACGCTCACCGACCGGATGGGCAACGTCGTGTCCTGGTCGAGCGCCGGCAGCGCCGGGTTCAAGGGCTCGCGCAAGAGCACGCCCTTTGCCGCCCAGACGGCCTCCGAGCTGGCCGCGCGCAAGGCGATGGAGTACGGCTTGAAGCAGATCGAGGTCTTCGTGCGCGGCCCCGGGGCGGGGCGTGAGGCGGCCATCCGCTCGCTGCAGGCGGCCGGCCTGGAGATCACCGCGATCCGCGACGTGACGCCGATCCCGCACGACGGCTGCCGCCCGCCGAAGCGGCGGCGGGTGTAGGGGCGGCCATGGCGCGGTATCGCGACGCGAAGTGCCGGCTGTGCCGACGCGAAGGGATGAAGCTCTTCTTGAAAGGTGCCCGCTGCTTCACCGACAAGTGCGCGATCGAGCGGCGTAACTATCCGCCGGGCCAGCACGGCCTGAACCGCGGCAAGCTGACCGCGTTCGGCGTGCAGCTGCGCGAGAAGCAGAAGGCCAAGCGGATCTACGGCGTGCTCGAGAGCCAGTTCCGCAAGTACTTCCAGTGGGCGGAGGCCGAGAAGGGCGTGACCGGCGAAAACCTGTTGAGGCTCCTCGAGCTTCGCCTGGACAACGTCGTGCACCGGCTCGGGTTCGCGGCCTCGCGCCGCGAGGGGCGGCAGATGGTGGCGCACGGCCACTTCCAGGTGAACGGCCGCAAGGTGTCGGTGCCGTCGTTCCTCGTGAAGGTGGGAGACGCGGTCCAGCTGCGGCCGACGTCGAAATTGCAGGCGCGAATCGACGATAACGTCAACGCCGGCCGTGGGCAGGTACCCCAGTGGCTGGAGCTCGATCCGAACGAGAAGAAGGGCGTCGTCAGAAGCCTGCCGTTGCGCGACGACATCCAGATCCCGGTCGCCGAGCAGCTCATCGTCGAGCTCTACAGCAAGTGAGGGGCGCGCTGCAGGCCGTCGCGGGGCTGGGGCCCCGCCGGCCGAGGCGCGACTCCAGATAGGAAAGGCTATGCCACGCATTCCATTTCAGAAGCCGAAGAAGGTCGAGTGGGAGATTCTGAGTGATCGGTACGGCCGACTCGTCGCCGAGCCGTTCGAGAAGGGCTATGCGCTGACCGTTGGCAACTCGCTCAGGCGCACCCTGCTCGCGGTCGTGCCCGGCGCCGCGGTCTCGTGGGTGCGGATCGACGGGGTCAAGAACGCCGAGACGAAGATTCCCGGCGTCAAGGAGAACACGGTCGACGTCCTGCTCAACCTCAAGAAGCTGGCGATCCAGGTTCCGTCCGGGGAAGCCAAGATTCTCCGGATCGAGGTGACGGGGCCCAAGACCGTGACGGGCGCCGACGTGCCCGAGACCGACGTCGAGGTCGTGAATCCCGAGATCCATCTCTTCACGATCGAGTCCAGCACGCGCGTGACGGTGGAGCTCGGCGTGGGCATGGGCCGCGGCTACGAGGCGGTCGACCGCGCCACCGTCGTGGCGCCGGCCGGAGCCCTGGCACTCGACGCCGCCTATTCGCCGATCACGCGGGTCTCCTACAACGTGGAGATGTCGCGCCTCGGGAAGATCACCGACTACGAGAAGCTCGTGGTCGAGGTGTGGACGAACGGCTCCGTGAGCCCGGACGACGCGCTCACGCGGGCCTCGACCTACCTGAAGGAGCACTTTCGCCCGCTGGCCGCCGGCGTGCCGCGCGAGGACGAAGAGGCGGAGGGCGCAGAGGGGGAGGCGTTCCTGCGCGACGCTCTGGGCAAGACGCTCGAGGAGCTGGCGTTGCCGGCGCGCGCGATCAACGCGCTGAAGAACGCCGAGCTGAACCTGGTGGTCGATCTCGTCCAGAAAAACGAGGGCGACCTGGAGCACGTGAAGAACCTGGGTGAGAAGTCGATCGACGAGATCAAGACGGCGCTCGCCGCGCTCGGCCTGTCCCTCGGCATGCGGATCGACCCGAACGTCCTGGGGGCGCTCGGTCGTGGCAGTGTGAGGTGAGCCGCCGTCTCGGCGGCGAGCCGAACCCTTCAATCAGGCACGGTCAGGTGAGCATGATCGCAGGAGGAGTCACGCGATGAGGCACCGGAACGCCGGCTACAAGCTCGGCCGGCTCACGCAGCACCGGTGGGCGCTGTTCCGCAACTTGCTGGTGGCGCTGTTCCGCCACGAGCGCATCACCACCACCGACACGAAGGCCCGGGCGGTGCGCGGGCTGGCGGAGCACATGATCACGCTGGCCAAGCGCGAGAACCTTCACGCGCGACGCCAGGTCCTATCGATGGTGCCCGACACCGAAGTCGTCGGACGGCTGTTCGACACGATCGCCGCGCGGTTCGCCGACCGCAACGGCGGCTACACCCGGATCATCAAGGCGGGGCCTCGCCCGGGCGACGGCGCGCCCATGGTGTTCCTCGAGCTGGTCGACCGTGCCGAGGAGCCGAAGGACAAGGAGAAGAAGCCCGAGAAGAAGGAGCGTGCGCCCAAGGGCGAGTCGGGCGTGACCGGGCGCCGCAAGCGGAAGGAGAAGGCCGCCGCCGCGTCGGCGTAGCCGCTGTCCGCGCCCTCCACGAGGGCGATGTCTGAAAGCAGTGGTGTTTCCGTAGCTCCTCCGGGCCCACGCGGGTACCCGCTGCTCGGAGTCTTCCCGAGCGCGCGAAAGGACCCGCTCGGGTTCTTTCTCGAGTCCGCGCGCACGCACGGCGACGTCGTCGCGCTGCCCTTCGGTATGCGCCGGCTGTACCTACTGAGTCATCCCGACCACATCAAGTACGTGCTGCAGGAGCACGACGGGCTGTTTCAGAAGGGCCCGGCGGCCGCGCGCATCAAGCCCCTCTTCGGCGAGAGTCTCACGACGGTGGACGGCGATGACTGGAGTCGCCGGCGCCGTCTCCTGCGGCCGGCGTTCCAGCCGCAACGGCTCGTCGCCGCCGTGCCCACGATCGCGGCGATGGCCGAGGAGATGCTGGGCCGATGGCGAAGCCCACTCGAGCACGGGCGACCGCTCGACGTATTCGCCGAGATGATCGGCGTGACCCGAGCCATCATCCTCCGAATCCTCTTCGGCGACGTGTCTGAGGTCGATGCGTGGACCGTTGGCCAGGCGTTCACCACGACCGCGGAGCGCGTGAACCGAGAGCTCTGGAGCCCCCTGGGCTGGCTGTTTCGTCTTCTCCCCTCGTCCGCGCGCTACGACCGAGCCGAGCGATGCCTCGATGAATTCATGACGCGCCGGATCGACGAGGCGCGCCGCCGCGGTCCCGGGAGGGACCTGCTGTCGACCATGTTGGCGGCTCGCGATGAAGAGACGGACGGGAGATTCGATGACGCGGCACTCGCCGATGAGCTCAAGGCGCTCTTCGTCGCCGGCCATACCACCACTGCGAGCGGTCTCGCCTGGGTCTGGTATGTCCTGTCACAGAACTCCAGAGCTCGGCGTCGCCTCCAGAACGAAGTCCGCGCCGTGCTTGGAACGCGGCCGCCGACAGCCGACGATCTTCCCGCGCTGGACTATACGCGTACGGTGATCGAGGAAACTCTGCGCCTGTACCCGCCCACCTGGGTCACCGCGCGGACGACGAGTCGCGCCGTTGACATCGGCGAGTATCACATCCCGGCGAACGTCATCGTCCTGCTGAGCCCGTACGTCACGCACCGCGACCCGCGTTTCTGGGAGGATCCCGATCGGTTCGATCCGGACCGGTTCTCTCCCGGCCGCGGAATACGACCGCGCTATGCGTATTTCCCGTTCGGCGGGGGACCGCGCGCGTGCATCGGAAGCCTGCTCGCGCTGATCGAGATGCAGGTCATCGTCGCGATGATGGCTCAGCGTTACGAGCTCACGCTGGCGCCCGGGTCGCGCGTCGACCCTCATCCCGGCATCGTGCTCGAGCCGTACCCCGGCGTGAGGGCGATCCTCCACCCGACGGGACCGGGGACCGGCTCGTGAGCGGATCGAATCAGAGCGACGCGATCAGACGGGCGAGATCCGGATACTCGGGCCGGACCTCCGCGACGTCCTCCTTGAGGAGCCTGAGCGCCTCGGGGACGTGCTTCAGAAAATACTTCTTACCCTTCACCTCGGACAGAAAACCGTAAGCGCCCAGCGCCTGCATGTGACGCTGGAGCCGGCAGGCGACGAGGCTGTCCAGGAAAGACTTCTCGTCGAACTCGCGCAGCCGATCGGCCTTCATCTGGTCGAGGTAGTAGGCGAGGAGCCGCTCGCGCATCCTGTCGTCGAGCCGATGGTAAGGGTCCCAGAGCAGCGACGCGATATCGTAGGCCGGCGGCGCCATCCGAGCCCCTTGATAGTCGATGATCCGAGGCCCGCCGGCGTGGACCATGATGTTCTGGCACTGGAAGTCGCGGTGAATGACGACCTTCGGGCTCGCGTACACTCCTTGCGCGAGCCGATGGAGGCCCTCGTCGAGGGCCGGCCTGTTCTCGACCGCGAGCTTGCGAAGCCCGGTGACGAACCGGTCGAGGAAGTACGTCGTCTCCCACCGGAGATAGTCGTAGTCGAAGATCCGCGCTTCCAGGAGCGGGCACTCGTTGACGTGAGCGGTGGCCGTCGTGTGGAGCGTCACCAGGCTCCGCAGGACGTCGCGATACATGCTCTCCACGCTCTCATGATCGCGCGGGAGCTTCAGATACGAGTAGAGCGACGTGTCGCCCAGATCCTCGAACAGGGCACGCTTGTCGGCGTTGTCCACCGTCAGAAGCGCGGGCACCGGGACGGTGTGCTGCGCGAAGAATCGAGTGTAGGCGAGATGCCGCTCGAAGTCAGGATCTTCCGGGCGACACTCCATGAGCACCGCCGTCCAGCCGTCGCTCCGCACGCGGTAGTACCGTCGGTCCGAGCCGCCGAGCCCGACGAGGATCGCCTCGGACCACACGGGGGAATTCGCGTCCGCCGTCGCGCCCCGTCCGGCGGCCGACCGGGTCCTGAAGTGCCGCGCGAAGAGCGGATCGCCCAGCGAGACCCGCTTCTTCTCGGCGGCGTGGAGCGACGGCTGCATGTCGGACTCGGCGAGCGAGATCACGTAATCGGGTCCGACGATCGTGTTCTCGTGCTCGCCTGACGTGTCGGCGCCCGGCATCAGGATGCAATTCCGGACGCGGGCCCCGTCGCGGATCTGGCTGCCGGATTCGAGGACGATGTAGCCGTCGATCTCGACCTTGCCGCAGCGGGCCCCGGGGCCCAGGTAGACCGTCTCACCGCTCTCTCGAAGCGCGTCGAGCACGCCCCGCGCGTACGTGGCCGGATCGCCCACGTCGTTCCAGTAGGCGCCCGTGAAGTCCATCGCCCGGACCTTGAAGCCGGCCTTGGACGCGGCGACCCACGCGACGGTGGCGTGGGAGACGCCCTCGGGCAGGAACCTGAGGATCTCCGGCGAATACACGGCGATGCCGGTGTAGGCGACCTTGTCGGCGATGTGGGTCGGGTCGGGTCGCGACGCGCCCGGATTCTCGACGTCCAGCACCTGACCCTGCTTGTCGACGACCACGTTGCCGAGGTGCGGCAGTCGGTGGGTCACGAGCGTCGCGGTGTTCCCAGACGAAAGATGCTCCTCGACGAGGCGCGCGAAATCGATGTCGAGGAGGATGTCCGAGTTGTGCACGATGAACGGCCGCCGCGAGAGGAGCGACTCGGCGTTCTTGAGCGCGCCGCCGGTGCCGAGGATCGGGTCCTCGGGGAAGAAGACGATCCGCTCGCTCCAGGGCGACCCCGCGGCCCACGCGCGTAAGAGCTCGGCCTTCCAGTGCAGGTTGATGGCGATCTGGCCGTCGCATACCCGGGCGAGCCTGTTCAGGATCCGCTCGATGATCGGCATGCCGAGGATCGGCAGGAGCGGCTTGGGCAGATGGCTCGTGACGGGTCTGAGCCGCTCGCCGAACCCTGCCGCGGGAAGGAAGACATCGAGGGGGTACTGACGCATCCTCACGAGCTTATCGCCCGCCGACGCTCAAAGCACCATGAAACCGGACGTGTCGCGACGCGGCGCAGCGAGGGCCTCTCGACCGTAGACGGCCCTCGCTGGCGCCGGCGCGGAGCGGCTACTTCACGTTGGCTCGGAAGAACCCCAGGGTGCGGGTCCAGGCGTCGGCCGCGGCGGGCTTGTTGTAGACGTCCGCACGGTCGTCGTTGAAGAATCCGTGGTCCACGCCCGGGTAGATGCGGAACTCGGACTGCTTGCCGGCCTTCTTGATCGCGGCGTCGGTGTCCTTCGCGACCTGGGGCGTCACGAAGCCGTCCTTTTCCGCGAACAGGCCGAGCACGGGGCCCGAGAGCTTCGTGTAGTCGGGCTTCACGTTCGGATGGATGCCGTAGAAGTTGACGCACGCGGAGACCGAGGGGTTGATCGTGGCCGCGTAGAGGGCCAGCTGACCGCCCATGCAGAAGCCCACGGCGCCGATCTTCTTCGTCGATGATTGACTCAGGAGGTATGTCGCCGCGCCTCGCAGGTCTCGCTCGGCCTGCGAGATGTTGAGCGCCATGAAGAGCTTGCCCGCGCCGTCGGGCTCGCTGGCCGTCTTGCCGTGGTACATGTCGGGTGCCAGCGCCGTGAAGCCCTCGGCGGCGAACCGGTCGCACACGCTCTTGATGTGGCCGACGAGGCCCCACCACTCCTGGAGCACCAGCACACCCGGCCCTTTGCCGGAGGCGGGAGTCGCCAGGTACCCGGCGGTCTTGCTCCCGTTCGACGCGAACTCGACCATTGTTCCAGCCATGCTCGAACCCTCCTTACGTTGACATGTTGATGCCGGCGATCGGCACGATCTTGACCGAGACGACACGCCGGGCGTCTGACTCGAGGACGGTGATCGAATAGCCCGCGATCTGGAACTCCTCGCCGGCCCGAGGGATCCGATGCAGGGTCGCGAGCACGAGCCCCGCGACGGTCTCGTAGTCGCGCTTGGGGAGACTCCAGTCGAGCGACTCGTTCAGCTCGTCGATGTTCGCGCGCGCGGCGACCCGGTAGCTGCCGTCGGGGAGGCGCTCGGCCGGCGCGGCGGCCCGGTCGTGCTCGTCGTGGATGTCGCCCACGATCTGCTCGAGGATGTCCTCGAGCGTCACGACGCCGGTCGCCCCGCCGTACTCGTCGACGACGACGGCCATGTGAGTGCGGTTGCGCTGCATCTCGCGGAGCAGGTCGTCGATGCGCTTGGTTTCGGGGACATAGTAGGGTGGGCGCTTGAGCTCGTCCAGGGTCCGCACCGCGGCGCCGCGGCTCAGGATGTCCTTGGCCCCGACCACACCCACCACGTTGGTCTCGCGCTGGCGGTAGATCGGCACGCGCGAGAATCCGCGCTCCAGGATGAACGCGACGGCCTCGCGCGGCGTCGAGGACTCCGGGAGCATGGCGACTTCGACCAGCGGCACCATGACCTCGCGCACGGTCGTGTCGCCCAGATCGAAGATCTTGTCGATCAGCTGGGCCTCGATCGTCGTCACGTCGGCCTCGCCGGGCTCGAGCTGGAGCAGCGCCTTGAGCTCCTCGCGCGAGACGAAGGCGCGCAGGTCGCCCTGACGGGCTCCGAACGTGCGCAAGATCGCGCCCACGACGAAGTTCGCGAACGACACGAACGGCACCAGCAGGACGGCCGCCCAGATCAGCGGCCGGTAGAGCCTGAGGATCAGGCTGGTCGCCCACTCCCGTGAGATCGCCTTCGGAATGATCTCGCCGAGGACCAGCATCACCGGCGTGAGCAGGATCGTCACCACGATCGGCGCCATCCCGCCGAGCACCGGCAGGAGGGTCCACGTCAGCGCCGAGGCGGCCACGATGTGCGAGATCGTCACGCCGATCATCGCGGTCGACAGGACACGCTCGGGCTGGCGGAACGCCTCGAGGTAGCTTTGCGCGACGCCGCTGCCTTCCTCGGCGAGGTGCCTGAGCCGGAGGCGATTGGCGGCGATGAATGCCATCTCGGCCGCCGAGAAGAACATCGTCAGGACCAGACAGAGGACGGCCAGCCAGATCAGGCTCACGCGGCGGCCTCTTTCGCCGGTTTCTTCAGCGCCACCAGGACCTCCACGATCCGCGTCCGCTCCACCTTCTCCACCGTCAGCTGGAGCTCGGCCGTCTCGGCGCGCTCGGCCCGGCGCGGGACGCGCCCGAACAGGTCGAGGACCCAACCACCGACCGTGTCGTAGCCTTCGTTCGAGATCTTGAGGCCGGTCGCGGCGTTCAGCTGCTCGATCGGCAGCTTGCCGGCTACCCGATAGGTCGTGGCGTCGACGCGCTGGATCAGCCGCTCCGGCTCGTCGTACTCGTCGGCGATCTCTCCGACGAGCTCCTCGAGCAGGTCCTCGAGGGTGACGAGGCCGGCGGTGCCGCCGTACTCGTCCACCACGATCGCCATCTGGACCCGTTTGGCCTGGAACTCCTGCAGGAGCGCGTCGGCGCGCTTCGATTCCGGCACGAAGTACGGCGGGTGCAGGTGGGCGCGCAGGTCGAAATCGGGAGGCAGGCCTTCCATGAAGGGCAGCAAATCCTTCGCGTAGAGGATGCCCACGATGACGTCGATCGAGCCCTCGTACACGGGCACGCGCGAGTGCAGATGCTCACGCAGCGCTGGCAGGATCTCCGCCGTTGGCGTCTCGACGTCGAGGCACACCATGTCCGTGCGCGGCACCATGACCGACCGGACCTGGGTGTCCTCGAGCTCGAACACCTTGTGGATCATCTCGCGCTCCTCGCGCTCGACGACGCCCTCGCTGGCGCCCACGTCGACGAGGGTCCGCAGCTCCTCCTCGCTGAGCATCGCCTGCTCCATCCGACCGCGACTGACGATCCGGACCATCAACGCGGTCAAGCCGGCCAGCGCGGCACGCGCCGGCGCCAGGACCACCCCGAGCCAGGCCACCGGCCGGCCCGCGACGGCCAGGAACCGCTCCGGGTACGTGACCGCCAGGGTCATCGGCAGGACCTCACCGAAGGTGGTGAGGACGAAGACCAGCACGACGATCTCGACGAACACGCCCACGGTCGGACCGAAGACACTGTCGGCGATCATCGTCGCGATCGCCGCAGCCCCGATGTTGATCACGGTGATCCCGACGAGCAAGGTCACCAGCAGCTCGTGCGGCCGCTCGATGAGCGTCTTCGGCGCGCCCTCGGGCTCCGCGTCGTCCTTCGCGGCGACGTGTCGCAGCCTGGCGCGGCCGAGCGAGAAGTAGGCCGCCTCGGCGCCCGTCAGAATCGCCGAGCAGATGATCAGCGCGAACAGCACGATCAGCTTCCAGCCGATGCCTTCAGGCACGCGCGCGCCCCGTCACGAAGTGCTCGAACCCCGGTCGGACGGATATGGCCTCGCCGCAGGCGTCGAGGTATCGGATCCCCTCGCCGGCTTGCGTCATCTCTCCCACCGCCGTCAGCTTCGTTCCCGTCGCGCGTGCGAGGCCGCCGGCCAGTCGATCGAACGCCTCGGGCGAGCAGGTGAGCAGGAGCTCGTAGTCTTCTCCACCTCCCGTGGCCCAGTGAAGCGTGTCGCGACCGAGCGCCCCTGCGACGACCTGGACCGAGGCCTCGACCGGCATCCGCCCGACATCGACCCGCGCGCCGACGCCGCTCTCCTCGCAGAGATGCCCGAGGTCGGTCGCGAGGCCGTCGGAAAGATCGATCATCGAGGTCACGCCGCCCGCCTCGGAGAGCCACTGCCCCTCGCGCGTTCGCGGACGTGGCCGCAGGTGGGCCGCCGTCACGTCGGCGCGCGCGTCACCGGGGACACCCGCTGGCGCGGCCGTGGCTTCCAGGAGCGCGAGGCCGGCCGCGGAGCGTCCAAGGGATCCCGTGACGGCGATCGTGTCCCCTGGGCGTGCTGTAGATCTGAGGAGCGGCGCACGGACGGCTTCACCGAGTAAGGTCACGTTGACGATCCAGCCCACGGGGGACGCCGCCGTATCCCCGCCGACGATCGTCACATCCTGCTCCGTGGCGAGGGCCTGAACGCCCGCATAGAAGGCCTCGGCCTCGTCGATGGCGACGGTCTCGGGGCAGGCCAGCGCGATCAACCCCCACCGGGGCCGGCCGCCCATCGCGGCGATGTCGGAGACGTTCACGGCGAGCGCCTTCCAGCCGATATCCGTCGGCGTCGCCCAGCGGCGGCGAAAGTGCACGTCCTCGATGAGCAGATCGGTCGTCGCCAGGAGCACGCTTCCCGCGGTCGGCTCCAGCACCGCGCAGTCGTCACCGATTCCGACTCGGACCGCCGGCGCCCGCCGGACCGCCCGCCGGATGATCTCGATCAGGCGTCGCTCGGTCGTCGCTCCCCGTTCATTCATCCGGACAGGAAATTCCTGAGGAGCTGCTTTCCCTCGACCGTCAGGATCGACTCGGGATGGAATTGGACGCCCTCGACCGGATCACGACGATGGCGAAGGCCCATGATCTCGCCGTCCTCGGTCCAGGCCGTGACCTCGAGCGAGTCAGGCACCGTCTCGCGCACGACCGCGAGCGAGTGATAGCGGGTGGCGACGAAGGGGTTGCCGAGCCCGGCGAAGACCCCCCGGCCGTCGTGACGGATCGCCGAGGTCTTGCCGTGCATCTGCGTCTTCGCGCGCGCGACCGTGGCGCCGTACGCCTGGCCGATCGACTGGTGACCGAGGCAGACGCCGAGGATCGGCGTCGTGGGGCCGAGCCGCCGGATCACGTCGAGCGAGACGCCAGCCTGGTCGGGATTGCCGGGGCCGGGCGAGATCACTACCCGCTCGGGCTTGAGCGCGCTGATCGCGTCGCAGGTCATCGCGTCGTTGCGCACGACCTCGAGCGTCGCGCCCAGCTCGCCCAGGTACTGGACGAGGTTATAGGTGAAGGAATCGTAGTTGTCGATGACCAGGATCATCGTTCCGTCCCCGCGGCGAGCCGCAGCGCCAGGATCATACCGCGCGCCTTGGAGCAGGTCTCGAGCCATTCGGTCTTCGGATCCGAGTCGGCGACGATGCCGGCGCCCACCTGCACCGAGGCGCGTCGGCCGTGGCAGACGATCGTGCGGATCGTGATGCAGGAGTCGAGGTTTCCCGAGTAGGACACGTAACCGACGGCGCCCCCGTACGGACCGCGCTGGGTGGGCTCGAGCTCGTCGATGATCTCCATCGCGCGGATCTTCGGCGCGCCGCTCAGGGTGCCGGCCGGGAACGACGCCTGAAGCACGTCGAGCGCGTCGCGTCCGGACTTGAGCTTGCCGGTCACGTGGCTCACCAGGTGCATCACGTGCGAGTAGCGCTCGATCTCCATGAACTCGGTCACCTTGACCGAGCCAAGCTCGGACACGCGCCCGACGTCGTTGCGCCCGAGATCGACGAGCATCACGTGCTCCGCGCGCTCCTTGGGGTCGTTCTTGAGTCGCTCCTCGATCTCACGGTCCTCGGCCTCGGTCACGCCGCGCGGATGCGTCCCGGCGATCGGCCTGAGATCGACTCGATCGCCCTCTACCCGCACGAGCACTTCGGGGGACGAGCCGACGATGGACATCGCCCCGAGTCGGAGGAAGAAGAGGTACGGAGACGGATTGATCGTCCGGAGCGCGCGATAGACCGTGAACGGGTCTGCGGTCAGGCGACAGTCGAGCCGGCGCGACAGGACGATCTGATAGGCATCGCCGGCGGCGATGAACTCCTTCGCCTTGTGCACGGCGTCGACGAACTGCGCCTCGTTCATGGTCGAGGTGAACCCCGCCTCGCCCTCCGCGAGGAGCGGCGCGGCGGCCGGCAGCGAGAACGTGGCGGGCGCCCGCGCCGGACGCGACAGCTTGGCGAGCGTCATCCCGATGCGGACGGCGGCCCGGTCGTAGGCGCGGTCCAGCGCGGCCGGGTCGTGCCGCTCGATGACCGCATTGGCGATGACGAGCAGCCGGTGACGGAGATTGTCGAACACGAGCAAGGTATCGGTGAACAGGAACACTGCGTCGGGCAGCCCGAGGTCGTCCTCGGTCGTGCGCGGCAGGCGCTCCATGTGGTGGACCATGTCGTACGCGAGGAAGCCGACGGCGCCGCCCTGGAATCTGGGAAGCCCCGGCACCGGCACGGGCTGGAACTGCTTGAGGAGGTCTCGGACGGCGACGAGCGGGTTGCCCTCGGGCAGTCGCTCGGTCCGGCCCTCGCGGCTGAGCGTGAGCCGCCCGTTCTTCGCCGTCAGGACCATGAGCGGCTCCGCGCCTAGGAACGAGTAGCGCGCCCACACCTCGCCGCCCTCGACGGATTCGAGCAAGAACGAGTACGGACCGGGACGCAGGCGCAGGTAGGCCGAAAGCGGCGTGTCGAGATCGGCCGGAAGCTCGGCGAACACCGGGACAAGGTTGCCCTGTGCCGCGAGAGCTCGGAACTCGTCCCGGCTCGGAGAAAGTGACGGGATGCCTATGCCGGCGGTACTGATGCAGACCCCGTCGGGGGCGCGCTAAGCGAGAGCGTCCAGCTTTGCTTGAAGCTTGGCCTTGGGAACCGCGCCGATCACCTGGTCGGAGACCTTGCCCTGCTTCACGAACAGGATCGTCGGAATCGAGCGGATCCCGTATCGCGCGGCGAGCCCCGGGTTCTCGTCGACGTTGACCTTCGCGAGCGTCACCTTGCCCGCGGACTCTCTCGCGAGATCCTCCAGAACGGGCGCGATGGCGCGGCACGGGCCACACCATTCAGCCCAGAAGTCCACCATCATGAGCCCGGTTTCGCGGCCGATCGCCGCATCGAAATTCTCTTCGGTCAGGTGGACGGTCTCGGGGTTGGCCATGTGGCGGTCTCCTCGGTAAAAAGTCAACGTCTACGCTAACATGGCCGCCCCTCCCGCGCAAGCCAGGCGATACCGGAAACCTTTATATAGCTTGTCAGTTTGACACCTCGATCATGCTAGAGTCGATCTAGGCCATGGAAGTCGCCAAGATCCTCGTCGTCGACGACGAACCCTCGATCCTGAAATTGCTGAAGGAAGCCCTCACCCAATGGGGCTACCACGTCGGCTGCGTCGGCACTGGAACCGAGGCGCTCGAGGCGATCCGCACCGAGCTTTACGACGCCGCGATCACCGACATTCGAATGCCGGAGATGAGCGGTCTCGATCTGCTCCGCGAGATCAAGCGTCACGACGAATCAATCGAGGTCATCGTGATGACCGGCTACCCCACGATCGCCTCGGCGGTCGAAGCCCTCAAGGAAGGCGCGTACGACTACCTGTCCAAGCCGCTGATCCTCGACGAGCTGCGCCATCTGATGGCGCGCGTCACGGAGCGACGGTTCCTGAAGGGCGAGGTCCAGTCGCTCCGCGCGCGCTTGGGCGAAGAGCTCACGGTAAACGAGCTAGTGGGCAACGCACCGCCGATGCAGCGAGTGAAGGAGATCATCAGCAAGGTCGCCACGACGGACTCGCCGGTACTCATCGAGGGCGAGAGCGGGACCGGCAAGGAGCTGGTGGCCGCGGCGATTCATCGGCTCTCCGGTCGCGCCAAGGGCCCCTTCATCCCCGTGAACTGCAGCGCCATCCCGGAGGATCTGCTCGAGTCCGAGTTCTTCGGCCACGTACGCGGTGCGTTCTCGGGTGCCGTCTCAGACGCGCTCGGCCTTTTCCGCGGCGCCAACGAGGGCACGATCTTCCTGGATGAGATCGCGGAGCTGTCGCCTGGCCTACAGGTCAAGCTGCTGCGCGTTCTCCAGGAAATGCAGGTGCGCCCGGTCGGCTCCACGAAGGCGCACCCGGTCGATGTCCGTGTCATCGCGGCGACGAACCGGGACCTCGACCGGACGATCGCCGACGGGCGCTTCCGCCAGGACCTCTACTATCGGCTGAACGTGGTCCGTGTGAGCCTGCCTCCGCTGCGCACCCGGCGCGAGGACATTCCGGCCCTCGTGAACCACTTCCTCCGTCGCTACAACCGCCGGTTCAGGCGGGACGTGAAGGGGATCACGCAGGACGCGCTGGGGGCGCTTGGCGCCTACGACTTCCCGGGCAACGTCCGCGAGCTCGAGAACGTCATCGAGCGAGCCTTCGCGATGGGCGCCCGCGAGCAGATCACGCTCTCCGACCTGCCGGTGCTCGGCACCGCCTCAGTGCCCGCGATGGCGGCTCCTGCCAGCGGGTCCGTGCCCAGACTGGCCGATGTGGAGAAGGACCTGATCCTACGGGCCCTGGCCTTCTACAAGGACGACAAGGAGGCGGCTGCGAGCGCGCTGGGCATCTCCCGGCGTACGATTTACCGTCGTCTCAAGGAGTACGGGATGCTCTAAATAGCACACGTGTTGCCGAACTGACACCCCGCCGCGCCCACCATCGAAGAAAGTCCCTGATCTTCAAGCCTCTTCCGGATTGGCACCCCTGCTGCACATGCTCGGAGCCATGTACGCGACCATCCCTGTCGAAACAGAGTCCAAAGCCCTCCAGATCGGTATCGGGTTCGCTTCTCACCAGGATGCGATCTGGGCGGCTGTACGCGCGACCGCGATGGCGCGCACAGGCCTCCACGGGACCTCGCCTGACCTCGTGCTTCTCATCACCGCGGGTGTACCGGCCCAGGATGTCGTGCCGCTCATTCGGGGGGTGCTAGGGCCTGTTGGGGTGGCTGGAGGGGCGACCTCCGCGATCCTGACTCATAACGGGGCCGTGACAGCGGGGGCCCTGGTCGTCTGCCTTACCAACGGTGAGGGCGCCGTGAGCGGAGTCGCCGCTGCCGGGGGCCGCGACCTGACCGAAGCGGGCCAGGGAGCCGCTCGGCTCATCCTCTCCGGTTGGCCCTTCAGGATGCGGTATCCGCGCGGTCTCGGCCTCGCGTTCGTGAAGCCGGGATTCGGTGCGCCCGCCGAGTCGTTCCTGCAGCCCTGGCGAATCCTGATGGGCCCCAAGATGCGGACCGTCTGCAGCGTGCTCTCGTCGCCGCTCGTCTACGGCGCTTCGACGACCGAGCCGCTCGCCAGCGCCGCGTGTCTGGAAGCCGCCTACTCGACCGGGCTGGGCTATGCCGAGGGGTTCGACGCGCGCTCGGCACCCGACTCCGAGACCCTCATTCAGGGGTCCGTAGAGGCCGCCAGGTCGGCCCTGAAGCGCCTCGAGGGGGACGGCGCGCGACTGGTTTTCGTGATCGAGTCGAGCGCGCGCCACCGGGCGCTCGGCTCCGCCGCAGCCGACGAATGGGCCGCGATCAAGAGCGAGGTCGACTCCCGCACGCCCTGCGTCGGCTGGCTCTGTGACCACGTCGCGGGCTACGGACGGGGCGTCCGCCCGGTCGACGCTCACGGCTCGCTCGTCGTCGTGGCGCTCGGCGACGCCCCGCGCCGTTAGCGACTAGTCTCCGCAGACCCGCCTGACGTCAGTCCAGTCCCGCCCCGGCAGAAGCGGCCGGAACTCCTTCGTGTGGGACCCGGCCAGCTGTTTCAAGGCCTCGACCCGATCCGCGGCGAGCGGATGCGAAGTGAGATAGCGGAACGTGGCGGGGGCGCCGCGCTCCGCGGCGCGCATGGTCTCGAAGAACGCGATCATCCCCCGCGGATCGACGTCCGCAGCCAGCAGCATGCGAAGCCCTTCGACGTCCGCCTCGCTCTCGAGATGACGGCTGTATCGCAGCGTGCCAAGCATCCGCGCGCTCTCGATCCCGTAGGCCATCGCGCCCGTGATGTCTCCCGATACCGCCACCAGCACGAGCCCGGTGGAGGCGTGTTGTAACAGCAGTCGCGTCGCGTGGCGCTGGATCACGTGCTGTAGCTCGTGTGCGAGCACTCCCGCCAGCTCCTCGGGCGTGCGCGTGCGCTCGACGAGCCCGCGGAGCAGCACCACCTGGCCGCCGGGGACGGCGAATGCATTCACGGTCCCGTCGTCGACCACGGTCACACGAAACGTGTAGGGGCTGATCGGCTGCGGCTCCATGAGCCGCTTCACGATCGCGCCGATGGCCTCTTCGCGGTCGCGGTCGATGCAGCGCCGCCGCGAGGCCGCGAGCTGATCCACGGCCGCCTGGCCGAGGCGCTCTTCCCAGGACACCGGCACCCGGGCGGCCAGGATGCCGGCGGCGGCTGGAATGCCCCACACGTAGAGAACCGCGCCGATCGCCACGGCGGTGGCCGCCGCGCCGATCGCGAGAAGGACGCGAGCCCGTCGCCGCCGCGGGTCGTGAAAGCGGTGCCCGAAGCCGGGAGCGGTCGCATGCAGCGCCGAGAGGAAGGCGCTGTCGTCGACCAGGAGGATCTCTGGGAACGGCGTACCGCGCTCGAGGCGGATCTGCTCGCCGCGATAGAAGCCTTGGGTCTGGCTGACCTCCCGGAAGGGCCACCAGAGACGCGCGCCGTCTGCGAGGGCGATCTCGAGCCCGCTCGCAGCCAGGCGGATCGACGCCGGCCGGCGGGCGGCGCTCCGGCCGTCGAAGTAATAGCCCGTGAATGCGCCGGGCATTTCCTGCCGCTACGCGAATCCGACGTCGGCGCCCAGGAGGCTCGAGAGCGCGTCACCGGTGGCGGTCGGGAGCTGGGGCTCCTGAACGATACCCGCGAGGTCGAGCGGGCCCTCGACGGTGAGAGACGCGAACTCGAAGCGCGTGCGGCGCACCAGCACCCACGGCCATGCCAGGCCGAGCGTCACGATGAGCAATAGCCAGTTGACGAGATTCTGGGTCAGCAGCCGTCCGCCCGTCATCGTCGAGCGAAAGCGTGCCGCCTCGAAGTACGTGTGCTCCCAGAAGTAGCGCGTCTTCCTCGCGTGGAACCAGAATAGATAGATGCCGAGCGTCGGCACGAGCAGGAGCAGTGCGACGACGTAGGCGCCGAGGAGATCACGTCCGCGTCCGTCGAAGCGGAATTGCCTGCGGCCGAAGCACGAATTCGAGACCATGAACTCCTGCTGGCGTGTCTGGAAGAACGGGTAGTAGAGCGTGAGGGTCAGGGCGCTCAGGAGCGAGGCCACGATGAAGATCTTGACGAACACCCATGCCTTGCCGCGGAACGAGAAGCGGATTCCTCGCCACGAGGTGCGGCTCAGGCGATAACGCCGGGCCCCGACCATCGCGATCGGAATGAAGATGAAGACCAGGAGCGAGGTGAAGGCCTGGGTCGTGACATAGATCGTCTTGTCGCCGGAGAGTCGCGCCATCGCGCTCAGCGCCGTGATCGGCAAACCGACGAACAGCAACGCCTTGAAGAATCCGAGCAGCAGCTCCTTGCCGGTGCCGTGATACGCGAATCGATCACCCTCGAAGCTGGTCTGGCTCAGCATGAAGCGGCGAATGCGGACCTTGCCCCAGAACCGGTAGGCGCCGAAGGTCGCGATCGTCAGCAAGATGTTCACGACGTAGATGCCGAAGAGCGTTCCGCCCGCGCCGTGGAAGCCGAGCCGACGGGGAACGCCGGCCATCGCGGCCGCGGATGTCGTCCCCGTGGTCGCGGGCGCCGGCGTCATCACCGCGGTCGCCCTCGCGCCTGAGCCGTTGGGGGCCGGCCGCGCCGCCTCGGCGGTCTGCGCGCGCGCGGCGGGCGGCGTGGCCGCGGGTGGCGCGCTCGCGCGGGGCGCGCTGGACGGGGGCGGCGGCGGTGCCGGCGCCCGCCGCATCTTCTCGAGCGCCGCGATGTAGACCGAGGCGACGACGCCGCATTGTCCGCACTTGTCCCGCTCGACGGCCGGCGCGCCACAGCGAGGACACGCGGTCGCCATCACTTCACCGGTTGCGTCGCCGGCATCGCGGCGCGCGCCCATCGCTCGAGCGGCACGGCGCGAACCAGCTCGGCCGCGGTCTGCTCGACGGCCCTCCCGATCGCGCCGACCAGGGCCTTGCGCATCGCGGTGTTGTACCAGCGACCCGCATCGGTCCCGGAGAACCGTACGTACTCCGCGAGCTCCTCGTCCCGCAGTGTCTGATACGTGTAGAGCATCGACATCGTGCGTACCTCACGCAGCGTTTCGTTGGCCCGAGCGCGCACCTGTGCGGCTCGGTCTTCGATCTGACCCGGTCGGAGCCGGCTTTCCGGCGGGCCGGCGGCCGACACCGCGCTCGAGAGGCCTCGCGCGATCGCCGCCACCAGCTCAGCCGAGGTCTCGTCTGCGCCGGTGACCCAGTCCAGCCGCTGGAGCAGCTCGAGCCGCCGGGCCGGCGGCGGGTTGGCCTTGAGGCTCGCGGCGTAGTCGGCCACCTTCTGGTCGGCACCTGGCTCCGACGCCGCGATCTCCAGTGCGACGATCTTGCGCGCGACGGGAGTTCGCAGCCACGCGGCCGTGGTTTCCAGACTGGGGCGGTCGACCTGAGGACGAAACGCGTCGCGGACGGCGCTGTACACCGTCTCCTGGCGAAGCCATTGTGCGAGGATCCGGTCGATGATGGCCTGGTCGGCCGGGCTCATCTGGCCGGGAGGCGGGCGCAGATCGACGGCGACCCGACTCAGGAGCCCGACGAGCTGAGCGCGGACTCCGGCCAGCTCGAGGAGCTCATCGATCTTCGTCGGGCCCGCTTTCATCTCCGGAGCCTTCATCTCCGGCGGCGCCTTGATGTCCGACGTCTTGACCTCGGGTGCCTTCACCTCGGGCACTTTCACGTCGAACGTCTTCACGTCAGATGCCTTCACGTCGGGCGCCTTCGGCTCAGGGGCTTTCACGTCGGGCGTGGGCATGGCGGCGGGCGCGGGCGTACGGATCTCTCGCGGCTGCGGCGGCCGATCGGAATATGTGACGTGACCCTGCTCGTCGACCCAGCGGTACGTCTCCGCGTCGCTCGGGGCGGAGACCAGGACCAGCGCGCCGATCAACAGAGCAACCGGGGCGATCCGGTCAGTCATAGTTCCATCCGATGATGACCCGTGGGTCGGGAGCCGGCGGCAGCGCCGCGCCCGGGCCCCAGCGATCGAACTTCGCGAGGAAATCGCGGACCTCGGGCACCGGCGCCTTCCAGCTCGCGAGGAAGGCGACGGCGGCGCGCGCCTCTCTGGCGAAATCGTCGTACTTACCTTGCGCATAGAGCACTCGCGCGAGCGCCAGGCGGCCGCCGGCGTCGTCACCAAAGAGCTGGACCGTCCTTCTCAGGTGCATCTCGGCTTCGGGGTAGCGTTCGAGGTCCGAGAGCAACTTTCCGAGATTCCGATGGGTGCGCCACGAGTCGGGGTCGGCCTGCAGGCCGCGCTGGAGCCACGCGAGCGCCGCCTCACGGTCGCCGAGATGCGCGGCGATCGTCGCGCGATAGTTGTAGGGGCGTGCGAACGTCGGCGACAAGCGGATCGTCTCGTCGAACAGCCGCGCCGCGCCGTCGAGATCCCCATCCCGGAGGTAGCGTTGGCGCGCGATGAGGAAGAGCTGCTCGGCGCGCTTGGGGACTTCGCGATTGCCGCCGAGGCGAACGCGGAGATAGCGGGCGCCCGACTCCTTGTTGCCGGCCGACGGCGTCGTCCGCGTACCCTCGAGGACCATGAGGCGCCCCAGACGCACGTACCCCTCGTCCGACAGCCACTGGCCGTACCACCAGATGCAATCGGCCGCGTCCGGCTGGCCCAGCGAGGCCAGGCGAAAGGCTTTGAAGGTCTCCTCGCGCTCGGCACCCTCGCGAGATTTTGCCTGGGCCTCACCGCAGTAGTTCTCGCCCGACTTGACGATGGCGTACGAGCGCGCCAGCTGGCGCGCCTGCACGAGATCGCCTTTCTCGGTGAGGATATCGAGCTTGATCTGCACGATCTGCTCGAGCGACGGATGATCGCGGAGAAGGCCGGGCTGCAGGTAGGTCGGCGCCCACTGGAAGAGCCAGCGCACGTGCGCCGGGTGGAGCGCGAGGAGCCGATCGAGTTGGGCGAGGGCTCGATCGTACTCACCCACGCGCACCGCGAACGACGCCGTGCGGTAGATCAGCTCGGCATCGTCGGGCGCGAGCGCGGAGGCGCGGTCGTAGACCATCCGCGCCTCCTCGAACTCGCCCATGAACTCCGCCATGCCCGCGCGCAGGGTGAGCGCGCGCACCGACGTCGGCGCCGCGTCGGCGCCTCGCCGCGCCAGCGCCAGCGCCTCCGCGTAGCGGCCGGCCTGGAACGCCGCCTGCGCGCGGTCCAGATCGCTTCCGGCCGCCGCCTTGCGCTCCAGCGCGGCCGCGACCGAGGCGATGCAAAGCATCAGCGCGATCGCAAGGGCGAGAGCTCTCACGGTACCGACGGTCATCGCACGCTGAACGGTGTCCTTCGTCGTGGCGTCCCAGGCGCGCCGCCGCCACGCCGAGATCGAACTGAGCGCTTAAATGGTTGGGGTTCACCTCGAGGGCCTTCGTGAGCCAGGTCAGTGCTTGCGCGTCGTCCTTCTGGCTCATGTAGAGCCGGCCGATGTTGTCATACGGCCACGAGAACGCGGGATCGGCGGCGATGGCCTTCGTGTACGCAGCGAGCGCCTCGGCCGATTTGTTGCCGCGGTTCTGCAGTCGCCAGCCCGTAGCGTTCAGCGACTCGGCGAGCTTTGGGACGTCGTGGTCGGGCAGGCGATAACGCAGCACCCACTCCGCCTGCGCCTTGATCTCGGGACTCCGCGAGCGCTGAGACCGATCAAGCAGGACGAGGCGTCCGAGCCGCGCGAGCCCATCGTCGGCAAGCCGCTCGCCGAGCACGGCGAGGCAGTCGGCGCGGTCGGGCTGGAGCATCATCGCCAGCAACCCCGCCGTTTCACTCGATACCGGGAGCTCGCTGGTCGTGCAGTAGTCCTCGTAGTCTCGGAGCCAGCCGCGCGAGCGCGCCAGCGCGATCGCCTGCTCACGTCGCCCGGCTTCGACCATCACGCGAAACGCGTACTGCGGAACCCTCTCGCGCGAAGAGCGAAACCACGTGCGGCCGAGGTGAGCCGACGAGGGGAGACATATGATCAACAGCTCGGAAACGCTCGGCCAGTGCTTGGGCACGCACGCGAGGAGCATCACGACTCCGACCTTGAGCCCGAGCGAGGCATGCTCGCGCCACGGCCCGTACGCCTGCTCGAGCGACTGGATCGCCAGGTCCACTTGCCCCATCCGATCGGCCATCTCGCCGAAGCGAAGCCGGGCCCTGGTGGAAGAAGCGCGCCGAGCCGCCGCCTGGTAGGCGCTCAACGCTTCGTCGAATTCTCCGAGGGCCTCGGCGGCCTCTCCCAGAGCCAGCTGCGCCGTGGCGGAGCCCGGAGCGAGCCTCGTCGCCGTGCGGTAGTGCTCCAGGGCTTCACGAAGGTCGCCCTGTTCCATTGCCCGGCGTCCCGCGTCGACCGCCGCGCCGGCCTGACGTGACGTCCCGCATCCGGCGGGCAGGAGGACGAGGCCGAGGACGCCGAGCACCGGCATCCAAGGCCGAGCACAACCCATCATCCAGGAATAGCGTGCGCTTCAGGGGCCTACAAACAATCCTTTGGGTGGCACCCCGAGGGGAGATGCGCAGGCTGAGCACTAGCCATTGGGGCGAGGTCGAGCGCGGTCAGGTCAGGCGTCGCTGACGTAAAGTTCGAGACGACCGAGCACGAGCAGCGCCGCTTCACGTTCCGGAACCCGCCACGGGCAATCGGCCCGAGCATTGCCGAGCCGATCAGCTCAGGCGATAACGCGAAGCCCAGAGCTGGAAGGCGAGGAGTGTGTAGAGCTTCTTCCTGTGATCGCGCCGCTGACTCTCGTGCTCAGAGAGTAGGCGCTCGACGATCTCCGGGCGAAAGAGGCCGGCCCGTCGGATCGCGTCGCCTCCGCAGACCTCGCGCAGGAGCGGACGAAGGCTACCGCGGAACCAGCGACCGAGCGGGATCCCGAAGCCCTTCTTCGTGCGCGCGAGGGTCTCTCGCGGGAGCACGCCGGCAAGGGCACGCTTTAGGATGTACTTCGTCGTGAGGCCACGCAGTTTGAGGCCCATTCGAAGGCTCGCCGCCAGCTCCACGACCCGGCGGTCGAGAAGCGGCACCCGTACCTCGAGGGAGCACGCCATGCTGGCACGGTCGGTCTTCGTCAGGACCCCCTCACCGAGGTAACCCTTGAGGTCGAGATAGAGCATGCGCTCGAGGCCCTTTGCGGATGGGACGTGCGCGAGGATGTCGTGGAACGCGGCGTAGGACGGTGGCGCCTCCATGCGTGCGAGCGCGTCGGGCGCGAACAGCTCCTGCTGCTCGGCCGGCGTGAACGAGCCGAGCCAGACGGCGTGGCGCTCGACGTCGGTGTAGTCCATGCCTTCGAGGAA
>QHSQ01000487.1 GCA_003221615.1 Candidatus Rokuibacteriota bacterium
AGCCACCTGCACGCCTTCGGCATCGACTGGGACGATACCTCTGGCCGCAACAACGGCCACTTCGCGCCGTTCGCGTGGAGCGCGAGCTAGCCGGCCCTCGGCTTCGATCAGGGCGCGCTCAGATCACGTTCGAGGAAGCAGCTCGCCGACCGCGCGGTGGGCCTGATCGATTGCCGCGTCGGTGTAGGCGTAGGCCGCGGCGTCGGCGTTGGCGATGGCGATACGGCCGAACGGCTTCCGCGCGGCCACGCACGGTAGCGGCCCACCGTCGATCCAGAACGGATCCCACAGGGAGTTGTACTGATACGCGTAGCCGTGCGGCCACCGATTCACGGTGAGGGCCAGGACGTCGCGCGCCGCATCGAAGCCCCCGGCCCCGAGCATGCGCGTGAGCTGTCCTCGCACGGCGAGCTCGAAGGCGTCGAACGTGGTCGTGGCGAGCTCGACGCGGCCGGCGCGGTGCTGCTCGCGCGCCGGCCGCCCGGGCTTGCATGGCGTCCGACTCATATGCACGACGATCGGCTCGGCGGGCCGGCGTGATGGCCAGTAGCTCCCCACGCGGACCGGCAGATCGAGACCGACCGTCGTGAAGAAGCTGCCCGGGCAGTGCGCCTGGCTGACGCGGAGGGCCTGGAAGCTGGTCCAGCTCTTCAGCACCACGTTCGTGTAGACGATGGGGACCTTCGTCGCGTAGGCGAGCGCCTCTCGCTGAGTCGCGGGTAGCTCGGGGCAGAGGTACGGGATCATGCCGTGCCAGCAGGCCAGCACACAGCTGCGGGCACGCACGCGTTCCAGACGTCCCGACCGCACGTAGCTGACCTCGACCTCGCCCCGATCGCTGGTGTGGCGCGCGCGCACGACCGTGCTGTTCAGACGAAGGCGCGCCGGCCCGGGCTCGTCGAGCCGCGCGTAGTCGACGCGCGCCATCGCGACGTCCTCGGCGCGAGAGCCGGCGACGGCGCGTGGGATCAGCCCACGCACGAGCAATCGGGCGATGGTCGCGTTGCCGTCGGGAAAATGGAAGAACGGCGAGCGTGGGCCCGGGCGCGCGTCGAGCCCCATACCCGGCCCCGCCGTGGGCCTGAGCTTCATACCCGCGAAGCCCGGCAGACCGAGGCCCCAGGCGTCGAGCGCGGAGACGGCGTCGATGCCGAGGCCATAGAGGGAATGCGGGCGCGCCTGGAAGAACGGCAGCACGTCGGGATGGCAGCCGGCGCTCTTCACCAGGAAGTCGGCGTAGCTCACCCGCGCGAGGCGCGCCTTCTTCGCCCCGTCGTCGAGCCCAGGGAGATAGTCGCTCGATGACGTGACCACGCGCCCGATGTCGCGCCGGGCCGCCTCCGACAGCGGGGCATGGGCCAAAAACGCGGCCCACGGGTCGGCCTCTCGCCCGCCAGGCGCCGCACCGCCGGTCTGGCCGGCGCCCCTCTCGGCAGGCACGCGCAGCAGCCGGTCCGCTCCGAAGGTCTCTCGGTCGAAGAACACGGCCGCGCCCATGCCGAGCCGAGCGTAGAGGCCGCGCTCGAACATGCTCTGCCAGCGCGAGACGACCACGCCAAGCTCGGCAACCAGCGCACGCGCAACCGCGCTGTACGGCGCCGGGCTGTCGATCGCGAACGTGCCGCCGTAGCCGATCAGCGTACGCCCGCCGACCCGGAACTCGTTGCGCCGCGCGTGGCCGCCGAAGTCGTCGTGATTGTCGAGGATGAGGATGCGCGCGGATGGACCGGCGGCCTTGCGAAAGTACCAGGCGGCGGCCAGCCCGCTGATGCCGGCGCCGACGACGACCAGGTCGTAGCTCTCGCCGGTGTCGATCGGTTCACCCGCCATCGCCCAGAACGTCCCGCCCTGCAGCGCGTGGGCGACCTCGAACGAGCCGTCGTGGCTGCCGCGAAGACCGGTCAGCGCCGGTGGGTACGGGGCCGCGCCGCGCTTCACATCGTCGAGGCTCAGTCCCAGCGATGCGAGCGGCGACAACAGCGTGCCGCCCAAGGTGAGCGCGACGCCATTCAAGAAGTCGCGCCGCGCGAGCTGGCTCAATTTCGATACCGCGCTTGGTGCTCCCGGACCGCGGTCAGCGTGTGCCCGGATCCGGGCCCGCGTCCGACAGGACGCGGCTGACCGCGGCGTGCGCCATGATGACGTCGGGCGAGTCCTGCAGCGCGAGGTGGTACTTGTCACGGAAGTCGCCGCCTTCGTCGGACTTCAGGAGGCGGTATGCTGCGCGGAACGCGCCCCGCACGCTCTCGAGCGGGATCGGCTCGTCGGCGTCGACGATCGCGTCGATGTTGGCGATCATCGACGAGAGCGACCGCAGCCAGGAGAACTGCTCGTCGTGAAGCAGAAGGTGCAGCAGCTCGCGCGAGGCGACGGACCCGTGACGCTCCTCGTACGCGAGGCGCTCGCGGTCCAGCAAGACTCCGTGAAGCCTCAACAGCCGGGTGCTGAGGGCTCGAAGACGGTCGCGATCCTGGTCCACGATCTACCCTGCCTCTGAGATATCCATCTTGCCCCAATGATACCGGCACGCGGGACTGCGCCGGGCGGGGCACCCTGCG
>QHSQ01000488.1 GCA_003221615.1 Candidatus Rokuibacteriota bacterium
ACCGGGTTGAACGTCTACAGTCTCATCGTGGCCGTCATCGGAGCTGTGGTTTTCTTGGTGGTCTACCACGCGATCCGGCGACGCACTGTGTGATCCCGATTCGGACCTTCTACACGACCGGGATGGAGCACTCGCCGACCAGCGCGACGGGCACCGGATGGGAGCGCACGCCTGGCACGCGGTACAAAGGCAGCGTGGGAGGCCCTCAAGAAGGCGGAAACGAGCTAATTGGGAGCGATCCGGCCCTTAGCAAACGGAGAGGGTTGCGTCAGCACTTCACGCACTCTCTCGGCAAGCTGGTCGCCTGTGAACGGCTTGGCGATCAAGGGGCGTCCTGCCACGCCCGACACGGAATAGCCTGACATGAGGAGCACCTTCGTTTGAGGGCTCAGCGTTTTGACCCGGTCCGCTAATTCCGTGCCCTTCATCCGGGGCATGACGACGTCAGTGAGCAGTAGGTGGAAGCAAACGCCCGATTTAACCCAATGCAGGGCTATCTGGGGATCGCCGGTAACGAGCACCGTATACCCCTTCATCTGAAGGATGTCTCGTGCGAGGACTAGGACATGGTCCTCGTCATCGACAACGAGAATGGTCTCCATGCGCCGCTCTACCTCCGCTGAAGTTGTGACAGCAAGTCGGAGACCACGTCCGAATAGCGGCCCTAACTCGGGATGAACCCGCTCTTTCCTGCGTCTAGTCTGTTCCAGAAACCTTGATCCGGATGATTTCGTAGCAGACCGATCCCGACCAGTGAGCTTCGGTCACGGAGCGGGCCCGCGAAGCGTCCTCCCCCACACCAGTGCGCTAGACTCGGCGGGTGACGCTGGATGGCTAAGCCCCGACCCGGGAAGAAGGCGAAGGCCAAGCCAGTCCAGAAACCTGTCCAGCCTCAGCTCCCTGGTATGCCGCCACCCCTGCCGCCCGGGACAACTCGCGTCCTCCCCATGCAGCTCCAGATTGGCGACCGGCTCACTGATTCAACTGGCGAGTGGGAAGTGGTGGGACGGCCCTACACCACCGCAGGCGGCAAGACTTCTCACGTTCGCGTCCAGCGGGTGGACAAGCCCGGCGTGACGGAGACGCGGCTGTGGGGGTCCTACGAGAAGGTCACGTGATACGGCGCGCGACCGCCGAGGAGGGCAAGCGCTGATGCGACAGCTACGGGCTTCAGTGATCGCGCTCTCGCTGCTCACCTCGACCGCGACGGCGCACGCCGAGTGCGCGTGGGTGTTGTGGCAGTTCGACGGCGTGTGGACCACTCTCATGGCGTCGCCTCAGCGGGAAGAGTGTGACCGGGAACGAGTCACACACTACGGCCAAGAACGAACACCACCTCCTGGCGTCGGCACTGCTCTCAAGACAAAGGACGGCAACATCTTCATTCGGTACGTCTGCCTCCCCGACACCGTGGACCCGCGTGGGGTGAAGAAGTAGGCAGCGCGGGCCGCGCCGTTCATGTGTTTAGTTGGTTATGCGCTAGACTGTAGTGGGGAGGTATCACACATAGTGAAGAAAGCACGCCCTGAGAAGAAGAACGAGGCCGCCGGGACCCTTCCGATGGACCTTCGGGTAGGCGACCGCCTCGGCGAGTGGGAAGTCATCGGCCTACCCTACACGACAACAGACGGAAGGATCGTCCACGCACGCGCCCAGAGAATCGACGAGCCCGACAGTTGGGAGATACGAAACTGGGACGTCTCTAAGCGCCTCAGCGTGGAGCGGATGACCGCCGAGGAGGGCAAGCGATAATCCGGCGCTCGCGCTGAGGAGCCCGATCCGGCGGCGCGGTCGCAGCAGAGTGGCCGCGCCGTTCGTCTGTCTGGCGGAGTTGAGTCTCGCCTAGCGAGCTGCTGCGCTAGACTCGTGCGGGGAGGATCACCCAATGTTCCGACCATCCCGCGCACGAAGAGCCCTGCTGCTTGTTGCCTTCTCAGTGCTCACCTCGGCTGCGACCGCCCACGCCGAGTGCGCCTGGGTGCTGTGGGGGCACGACATGGCTAAAGACCGTCTACCACACGTCTGGCCCGTCGGTGCCTGGGAGTCCAAGGAAGAGTGCCAAGAACAACCACTCTTCAGAACGCAATACCCGAGAAAGCCTGACCTCGAAAAATACTCGTACTTTGTCTGCCTTCCCGACACCGTGGACCCGCGTGGGCCGAAGAGCGCACCGCGATGACGAAGTCGCTGATGACGGTCGCGCTTCTCGGCTGGATTCTTTGGTTCACCCAGGAGGAATCGCGGCCCCATCTCCGTCTGCCGAGTCACTGGGGTCAGCTAGGATGGTTCGAGTCCCAACGCGAGTGCGAGAGCTACGGTCAACGACTTGTTGAGCAACTCGGCCGAGTGTCTGCCCCTCCCGGTTACACAAGGGCGACGGCAGCGATGGCCTTCCTCGACACAAGCCAGGACGGGCGGCGTGAGACGCAGACCACGCTGTACTGCATGGCGGACACCATCGACCCGCGCGGCCCGAAATCAGGAACGAAATGATCGAGACGAAG
>QHSQ01000338.1 GCA_003221615.1 Candidatus Rokuibacteriota bacterium
CTTGTCGCCGTCCTCTGAATAATTCCCCCGTGACGCCAGCTGCACCGTGATAAGGAAGATCCGTGCCAGCGATGCCGGCCGGACCCCTCGCTGCGTTCCCGGGGGCTTACCGCCGGACGGCACAGCGGAGACGGTGAAAAGTATTGCCGGAAGGCGCACTGTGCCTTTCACATAGGGGATGCGCAATGCCCTATCCGTCACCTCCCCTGCCATCCGAACGGCCCGCCGGAGCCAGACGTCGGCGCGAGCGCAGATCGCGGCGATCATCGTCCTCGTCCTTCATGCGTCGATTGGATCTTCGTCTTGAGGCGCTCGAGATCCGCATCTTGGAGCTCGGCGCCGCCTAGCTTTTCGTGGTCACCTTCGTAGAACCGGTAGAGACCACGCGGCGTCGAGGATCTTCATCCTAGGGGGAATCGCCATTCGATCGAGATGGTGCGACCTTCCTTGTAGCCGAGTTCGCGAAGCCCTTGCCTCAGTGCGTCCAGAGATCCAAGTGGAGGCGTCCCCGGGGAGAGCACGCCGACTCTATACACCTTCACGCTTTGCTGCGCCTCGCTGACGAGCGGCGAAACGACGACGCTCCCACCCATAATGGCGATGGACGCTCGCCGGTCCATCACCGGCTGACCTAATTCTTGCGCCGTCATCAGCGTGGTTTGGGAGGCGCCGGTCGACGCGGTGGCGGCCGTCGCGGTGGACGTGTCGGCTTCGGCACCGGCGGGGCGGGCGCTATTTTCGTGCGGAGCCAGCCCTCGAGGTTTTGGCGTGATCCGCGATTTCTCATTGGTCAATGACCTGATCCGCCCGCGCCAGCAGCGAAGGCGGGATCGTCAAGCCGAGGACCTTCGTGGGCTCTTCGTCTTGCCCTTCGCCCTCCGCTTGCTTGGAGACTTGGAGCTTGGCGGGGGCGGCGTTGAGGCTTTCCGGACATCAAGCACGACGTCGTGCCACCAGTGCTCGGCGGGCGCGCTCTCCAGCCCGTCGAGCCGCTGGCGCGTCTCCGTGAATTGCGGATCGTGGTGCCATGCCTCCCAGTTCGCGCGGGCCCTCCACGTGCCGACTATCACTCTCCTGTCTGGCTTATCGGCTGGCCGTAGGAGTTGTCCTCCTACCCAACCCGATGCCTTCCTCGCAGCCGACAGACGCGTGCGCATGGCGGCGTCCCAGTCACGTTCAGCTCCCTCTCTCAGGTGAACGTGCGTCACGATAGTCATCATCGGTGGCTCTCCTTACACCTCGCGTGATGCTCGTGGTCTCACGGCTCTATTACCTGATCCGCCCGCACCAGCACTGATTGCGGGATCGTGAGGCCGAGCGCCTTCGCTGTCTTGAGGTTGATGACCAGCTCGAACTTCATGGGCGCATGGGCACCTCGTGGGGATGGCTGGCGGGAGTCTAGCCGAACGCTGTACCGCGCACCAGCGAGCATCGAAACATTCCCGGATCTTCTCGACGAGATTCATCCGGAGTTGGGCTGGCACGGCATTGGCACAGTCGCATCGCCAAGATGAAAGCCATCTGCGCGTGGTGCGAGAGCGAGGGCCGGCCTAGCGATCTAGGTGAGCGCGAGCCGTTCTACAACCCCGCGACAACACACTGTATCTGCGCATATCACCAAAGGCGGCTCCTCGAACTCCTTCCATCGAAGTCATTTCCGGATGCCGAAGTGCTCATCGTCGTGCGCCCAAACGACACGGCGCTCCACGACCATCTCCAGCGGGCTTTCGCCGGCATGCGTGCTGTGAAGGTGATCATGGAGCGACGGGCGGGGGATCGCCGAGCGGCGCAGGCCCCCGTGGCCGACGAGCGCCGCCACAGGAAAATGCGGCGGATTCGGCAAGGGCACGTTTCTTCGCTCGGTTACACCGTTGTGCGATTCCACGCCGAAAGCCATAGTGTTCCTGAAAGGCGCTACTCGACGAAGGCAGAGGGGGCCGGAGGCAGTCCCGCGCACATTGGTCTAGTTCCTAGTTGACTCCCTGACCGGACCAAGAGATGGGCCGTTCATTGCATCCGCGAGCGTCACCCCACCCCTCGAACACGACGCCGCACGGGCACGCCACCGTGAGCAGATACCCATTCTACGCAGGCTCCGTGGCGTCGGTGGTCAGGGGGCCGTGGGCGCGGTGGGTGTGGACGAACTCCTCAAAGTCGGCGCGCGTAGGTTCACTGAGTTCTACGAGACGAGTTCGTCCGTATCGACCACAGACCAACCGAGCTTACTCAAGGACGACTCGAGACGACCGCGTCGCTCCACTCCTCATTTTCCAGGATGCTCGAGGAGCCGCTCGACGGCCGCGACAAAGTCTTTCACCTTGATTGGCTTGCTCTGGTACGCATCGAATCCTGCGTCCGTGATCCTCCGCCGATCCTCGGTCATCACGGACGCGGTCATGGCCATGATGGGAATCTCTCGAGTGGCCTGCTCGGCTCGCAGCCGTCGGAACGCCTCGATCCCATCGATCCCGGGGAGCCGAATGTCCATCAGGACTAGGCTCGGATGTCGCTCTTGGGCGAGGCGGACACCCTCTTCCCCCGTCTCGGCCTCGATGATCTCGTAACCTTTGAACGTCAACACGTCGCGGACGAGCTTGCGGTTCTTGTCGTGGTCCTCGACCACGAGAATCAGCTCATTCGCCACGGCGCACCGGGATCGTGAACGTGAAGGTTGATCCGCGGCTCACTTCACTCTGAACCCAGATCTTGCCCCAGTGCAGCTCGACGAACTTACGGCAAAGGGCCAGCCCGAGTCCCGTTCCTTCCTGCTTTGCCGCGCTGGTCCCGACCTGGCGGAACTCTTCGAACACGGCCTCTTGGTCCTCCGGCGCGATGCCGACCCCGGTGTCGCTCACTGATATCTCCACGGACCCGTCCTTTGGCACTGCCGCGACCTCGATCCGGCCGCCCTCCGGTGTGAACTTGATCGCATTCGACAGCAGATTCAATACGACCTGTCGGATCTTCCGCTCGTCGGCGTGAATCTGACCCAGCCGCTCATCGACGCTCATCTGCAATGTGATGCTCCGTCGCCCCGCCCGCTCGCGGATCAGGGTCAGGGCATTGTCGAGTGCCGTGGGGAGATGGAAGTCCGTCAGCTCGAGCTCCATTCTCCCGGCTTCAATCTTCGAGAGATCGAGGATGTCGTTGATCAGGGACAGCAGATGAGTCCCGGACGCATAGATGTCCTTCAGATACTCCTCTTGCTTCTCGTTGAGCTCGCCGAACATGCGATCGGTGAGGACCTCGGAGAAGCCGATGATCGCGTTGAGAGGGGTCCTCAGCTCGTGGGACATGTTGGCCAGGAACTCGGACTTGTGCTGACTCGCGACTTCGAGCTGGCGACTCTTGTCGGCGAGCTCGCGGAAGAGCCGGGCGTTCTGGATGGCGAGGGCGGACTGGGTGGCGAACGTCTTCAGGATCTCAACTACCTCGAGGGCGAACTCGCCGGGCATGCGACGAGTCACGACCAGGCCCCCGACTATGCGCTCCTCATGGAGCAGCGGAATCGCGAGCACCGCGCGCGTCCCTGCCTCGAGCAACGCCCCACGCAGCCGACTCTCGTAGGCGCCTTTCGCTGTGATGTCCGGGATCTGGAGCGGCTCCCGCGTCACCGCCATCTGGCCGACGGCGCCTTCGCCCCGGCGCAGTCGCGTCGCGCGCAGCATCGCGGACTGGCTCTCGTCCGCATTGAGCGTCGCGCGTGGCGAGAACTCTTCCGTGCCCTCATCGTACTCGAAGATCGTGCCCCCGTCCGTACCGGAGAGCTGCACAGCCCGGCCGACGATCGTGGTCAGGACGGTGTCGAGATCGAGCGAGGAGCTGACCGCGCGCCCAACATCACCGAGGGCCGTGAGCTGCTCGACCGAGCGGGTCAGCTCCTGCGTCCGCGCCTGCACCTCGGTCAGCAGGCGGGCGTTCTCGATTGCGATCACCGCCTGATCGGCGAAGGTCTTGAGGAGCGCAATCTCGTCGTCGGTGAACCCGCCGGGCTCGCGGCGGGTCACCGCAATGGTCCCGACGGCCTCGTCGTGACGGAGCAGCGGCACAATAACCCAGCTTCGGTTGCCACGGGCGCGGGCGTTGGTACGCACGGCTTCGGGCATTCGCGGATCGGTCTGGGCGTCGGCGATATTGATCGGCGCTCGATCGCGCATGGCCTGGGCGTGCGGCCCGGCGGATTGGTGCGACTGTGGGAAGACCGCCCTCGTGGCAGCATCGCCAGCGTCATCGGTGCTCGTGAGCGCGGCCAGCACGATCTGATCACCCGCGATCCGGGTGACTAGGCCCGAGTACCCCCGTAGCAAGCGGACGGCGCTGTCCATGATCGTCTGGAACACCGGCTGGACATCCGTCTGCGAGCGGCTGATGACGCGCAGGATGTCGCTGGTGGCGGTTTGCGTGTCCAATGCCGTGGTCAGGTCGCGGTTGCTCGCCTGGAGCTCGGTGAACAGCCGGACGTTCTCGATGGCGATCACGGCTTGGTCGGCAAACGTCTTGAGTAGCTCCACCTGATTGTCAGAGAAAGCCGCGACGTCCGCCCACGTCACGGAGATCGCTCCGATCGGGTTCCCCTCACGTAGCATAGGAACAGCAAGCACGCTCCGAAAACCCACGGTCGCCGCCATGCCCTGGAGCTGGTACTCAGCGTCCTCACATACATCGGGTATGTCCACAACGTCACGCGTCAGGATCGCACGTGCCGTCGCATTGCCGCGGCTTGGGGGCACGGGGTACGCCTGGCGGACAGATTCTGTCCCTTCAGGATTGACATTCTGGAGGGCGACCACGTGGATCAGCTCTCCGTCGAACCGGAACACTGCACAGTTGGAGGCAGTGCACAACCTCAGCGCATTGGCGGCGATCGTATCGAAGACGGGTTGCGCATCCGTCTGCGTCGCCGCGATGACGCGCAGCACCTCGCCGGTCGCGGTCTGCTGATCTAGGGATTCGATGAGCGCGCTGTTCCTCGCCTCCAGCTCCTTGAATAGGCGGACATTCTCGATCGCGATGACCGCTTGGTCGGCGAACGTCTGAAGCAGCGCGATCTGTGTGTCGCTAAACGGAAGGACCTCTGTGCGAAGGACATTGATGGCCCCGAACACCGTATCACCCCGCAACATCGGCACCGAAATGATGCTGCGGTAGCCGATCGCTTTGGCGCGCTCTGCCACGTGCGGGTATTCAACACCGGCCTGGGCGTCAGCGATCGCGATCACGCGTCGCTCCAGAATCGCCTGGGCGGCGACGCTACTTCGGCCCGGAGGCGCTGGATAGGCGCTCCGTATGGCCGCGATCCATTCCGGCGATGCGCCATCGTCGGCGACCAGCGTGATCAACTCTCCATCGAATCGGAACACGACGCTGTACAGGGCATCGCACAGGTGTCTCGCGCTCACCGCGATCGTGTCGAACACGGGCTGCACGTCGGTCGGCGAGCCGGAAATGACCTTCAGGATTTCGCCCGTCGCCGTCTGCTGCTCTAGCGACTCGCTAACCTGTGCGTGGGCGTGAGTCAGCGCCTCGTTCTTCTGCTGAAGCTCGGTGAAGAGACGAACATTCTCGATGGCGATGACCGCTTGGTCGGCAAAGGTCTCGAGGAGAGCGACTTGCCGCTCAGTAAAGAGTTGCGGATCCGTGCGGCGGATGGAGATAACACCGATGGCGGTCCCCTCTTTCATCATGGGGACGTTGAGTATCGACCGCCAGCCCTCACGCCGTGCGATCACGCTGCTCTCGGGAAATTCGTCGTCCTCGCTCTGCGCGTTAGCGAAGTGGAGTGTCCGTGCCTCGAGCACCGCCCGGCCTGCGATGGTCCCGCGGACGATGGGAAGGGCGGTCGACGCGGGGATGGCGCCGTGATGGGCAACCGCGACGAGCTGGTCGTCTTTCCGTTGAAAGATGGTGGTGTCGTACGCGTCGCACAGGCGAGCGGCGGTCTCGGCCACGGCGTCGAGTACCGGCTGAATGTCGGTCGGCGAGCTCGAGATCACTCTCAGGATCTCCGCAGTCGCCGTCTGCTGGTCCAGCGCCTCTTTCGTCTCGTTGAACAGGCGGACATTCTCAATGGCGATGACTGCTTGATCGGCAAAGGTAGTCACCAGCTCGATCTGCTTCTCGGTAAAGGGCTGAACCTGGATTCGACGGATCACGATCACGCCGATGACAGCGCCTTCCCTGAGCATCGGGACGGCGAGGATCGTGCGGTGCATCTCATCCTTTGCCCAAAGATCCTCCGCCCACTGGTACTCGGGATCGGCCAGGATGTCGTGGATGTGCACGGCTCGGCGCTCCAGGACAGCCCTTCCCGTCGCCGATGTTCGGTCCTGGCGGATCGGATACCTTTTCGCGAGCTCGAGCCACTCCGAAGAGTGCCCGAAGCTCACTGCGATGCGATAGAGATCCGCATCCTGCCTGTAGATGAGGCCCTTGTCCGCACCGCAGAGCCGCACGGCATTCTCGACTAAGCTCTCCAGCACGGGCTGAAGATCGAAAGCGGAGCGGCTGATCACCTTCAGGACTTCGCCGGTCGCCGTCTGTTGCTCCAAAGACTCGCTCACCTGCGCGTGGGCCTGCGTGAGCGCTCGGTTCTTCTCCTGGAGTTCCGTGAACAGGCGCACGTTCTCGATGGCGATCACCGCCTGGTCGGCGAAGGTCTTGAGCAGCGCGATCTGCCTCTCTGAAAAAGCGCCAGACGTCGCCCCCGCTAACGTGATCGCCCCAACCGGTTGCCCATCACGAAGCATCGGCACGGACAAGTGGCTCCGGTAACCAGCGGCCTGAGCGAGCCCCTGGTGCTGATATTCGGGATCGTCTTGCACGTCTGGGATATACGCGATCGCTCGCGTTAGGATCGCCCGGTCCGTTGCACCAGCTCGGCTGAGCGCCCGAGGGAACGCGCGGCGAACAGCTTCTATTCCTTCAGGGTCATGCAGCCTATGGAGCGAAACGAGGTGCATCAAGTCACCATCGAATCGGACGACTGCGCTCCACATTGCATCGCAGAGTCTCGCCGCGTTAGCGGCGATCGTGTCAAAGACGGGCTGGATGTCAGTCGGTGACTGGCTGATGACGCGCAATATTTCACTGGTCGCCGTCTGCTGCTCGAGAGCCTCGCTCAGGGCACGCGTCAGGTGTCGGACTTTTTCGCGCAGGTCCGCATACGACGCCTTTGGCGGGGCACCTCCCGAGGGACGTTCGAAAGGCACGCCACACTCAAGACAGAACTTGGCGTGTGATGGGTTGTCCTGCTGGCACCGGGGACACTTCATCAGGGCTCCCGCAGCCGGTCGCTGAAGGTCAGTACGGTGGGCGGAGCTTAGCTCGCTGTGCTGAGGGTGGTCAATCAGCCACTTGACATCGGTGGGGCGTCGGCACAGAGTCTCGCTGCTCACGCTCCGTCCGGCCCGGAGAGAGGAGCAGTGCCCCCAAACGGCTGGCCATTGCGCATCTCGGAGGACAGAATGACTGCGCAAGGGGAGCGGCTACGGGCGACACTCGACGCGGAGATAAAGAACCTCTCGACGCTGGAGCACAAGCTGGCCCGCACGAAGCTCTTGTTGCAGGAGCAGGCGACCCGTCTTCGTCTCGGCGCCAGCGTGGAGATGGTGCTGACGTCGCTCCGACTGAGCGTGCTCCATGATACGACGCTAGCTGTACTCGAACGTATCGATCTAGTGCCCAAATCGGCAGGAGGGTAGCTATGCCAATGTACGAGTACTACTGTGACAAGTGCGAACGCGAAGTGCAGCTGACCCTGACGATTCGCGAGCACGACAAAGGGCCGATCAAGTGCCCCAAGTGTGGCGGCAAAGCTCTGCGGCCATTGCTTAGCACCTTCACGTCTCAGACCTCGAAGAAATCCTGATTCCAAGCGCCGCGACCGCGAATACCGCGGGCCTTGAGTCACCCTTGGCATAGGGTGTCGTTCAGGCGTTCGTCACTTGGACAAGACTGCATCACAACGATGCACAAAACGTTCAAATCAGGGGCGCGACGACCATGAACACCAAGGACAGCGGTCCCGACGATGCGCTACCGAATCGAACAGAAGATCGAAACATTAGCGAGTAACGCGCCACCTGCTGGCCAGCGGCCACGGGCGGTCTGAATGCGATGCGGTCCGCCCGTGGCCTCACCACTTGGGAGGTGGGCCCCGGCGCCGACCTGACGCTGCGCCTCTCGACCGGGCGTCCCAAAACCTCACCGCTGGGCGTGAGCTAACCCCTCACCAAACGCGGGGCCAGCGAGCTGGTGGCGGGTGTCCGGAATCACCATTTTGGACGGTCGCTAGTCGGTCGCAGGGCTGGTTCACAGAATGCCACACAGGCCCAGAGCGGTACTGGGTCGACCTTCGCTGAAGGCATAACACGGGTTCAAGTCCCCAACCGGATTCGCGACCTTTTGGCGCGTAAAGTTCGCGCGATTATTAGGGTCGCCTGAATCTCACCGCGACGTCAGGCCGGAAGCACCTGCGAGGGGTTCGGCTGGACTGACCTGGCCGTGTCAGGCGGAAAGCCTAGCCGGAGGTTTCCTGAGCTCACCCATCGTCAGCGGCGAGAAAAACTGTCGTACGAGCCGCTCGTGCTCCTCGATGATGCTCTTGTTGATCCCGAGTCCCGGCGCAAGCCGAGACGCGCCGTGACCCGTCGCTGACGGGCCCAGGGTTTCCCGGCCCCGAATGAAGACTTCACCCGGTGGATTCCCACACGAGAACGTGGCGCACTGGGATTACTCAGTTGTCATGCAGCCCGAAACAAGTGAAGTTGGTGACGTCTGGCGGATGATCGAGACCGCGCTGGCTCGGCGACAAGAGGCGTTTACGCTGAGCCATCTGATGTGGAGCGATGACGGCTAT